>NZ_WBKP01000006.1 GCF_009602465.1 Cumulibacter manganitolerans
GGGTATCCGGCGGCGGGCGCGGTGGGCGCTCCGGCGGGCGCCGCGCCGTACAGGCGCGCGCTCGGGGCCGGGAACCGGGCGGGCTGGGGCGGGCGGGTGGGCTGCGGATGACGGGGTGTGGTGTCCATGACCTCACGGTCCGCCGGCGCTCTTTGGATGGCCTGAGCGATCTCTAGGTGCAGCCTGTGAGACGAGTCCTTAGCGAGGCTAAACTTCCGGTGACGAGCGGAGGAGACTGTATGGCGATCGACAAGAGAGTCGCCTCGTGCGCCGAGGCGCTCGAGGGTGTCAAGGACGGGCAGACCATTCTGCTGGGCGGGTTCGGTGCGGCCGGCATGCCGGTGGACCTGATCGGCGCCCTGCTGGACTCCGGCGCGAAGGACCTGACGCTGGTCACGAACAACGCCGGTGGCGACGGCAGCCCGATCGCCACCTTGATCTGGGAGAAGCGCATCGCCCGGCTGGTGTGCTCGTATCCTCGCTCGGTGGACAACGCGCACTGGGTGCACCAGCGCTGGGTCGAGGGCGCGTTCGAGCTCGAACTGGTGCCGCAGGGCACCATGAGCGAGCGGATGCGGGCCGCAGGCGCCGGGCTGGGCGGCTTCTTCACGCCGACCGCGGGCGGCACCCAGCTCGCGGAGGGCAAGGAGACGCGGATGATCAACGGCCGCGTGCACGTCCTGGAGGATCCGCTCCCGGGCGACTTCGCGCTGATCAAGGCGCGGCTCGCGGACCGGTGGGGCAACCTGACCTATCACAAGGCGGCGCGCAACTTCGGCCCGACGATGGCGAGCGCCGCGACCGTCACCGTCGTGGAGGTCGACCGTTTCGTCGAGCTCGGCGAGCTCGACCCGGAGGTCATCGTGACGCCGGGCATCTTCGTCGACAAGGTTGTGGAGGTGGGCGCATGAGCGCGACGACCGGCTGGAGCCGACCCGAGATCGCCGCCCGCGTGGCGCAGGACATCCCGGACGGTGCGTACGTGAACCTCGGCATCGGCATGCCGACCGCGGTCGGCAACGCGCTGCCGGCCGACAAGGAGATCCTGCTGCACTCCGAGAACGGCATCCTCGGCATGGGCCCGGCCCCGGCGCCCGGCGACGAGGACTGGGACCTCATCAACGCGGGCAAGGAACCGATCACGCTGCTCGAGGGCGGGTCGTACTTCCACCACACCGACTCCTTCATGATCATGCGCGGCGGGCACCTCGACGTGTCGGTGCTCGGTGGCTTCGAGGTCGCGATGAACGGCGACCTGGCGAACTGGTCGACCGGTGACCAGTCCCGCCTGCCGGGCGTCGGCGGCGCGATGGATCTCGCGGTCGGCGCGAAGAAGGTGTACGTGACGATGACGCACACCGACGCGAAGGGCCGCAGCAAGCTCGTCGAGCGGTGCCAGTACCCGCTCACCGCGATGACGGTCGTCGACCGGGTGTACACCGACCTGGGCGTGTTCGCCGTCGCCGGGGACGGCTTCGAGGTGCTCGAGCTGGCGCCGGGCATCGACCTCGACTACGCCAAGGACCGGACCGCCGCGCCGCTGCGCGGCTGAGCCGCTCTCACCAGGGGCGTAGCGAGACCCGGGTGACGATCGGCTCGCGCTGGCCGCCGCTGTGCACGACGTCCGACCCGACCACCGTCAGCTGGGTGCGGTGCGCCCGCAGCGCGTGCTGGACCAGCGCCAGGTGGCGCCGACCGTCGACGACGACCGGGTCGTCGTCGCCGGGCTCGCGACGCACGACGTACATCGGCACGCCCGTGGTGCGGCAGGCGACGGCGGTCGCCTCGTGGCAGCGCACGTGGTCGGGGTGACCGTATCCGCCGTCGGCGTCGTACGTGACGACCACGTCCGCGCCGAACGCGGCGATCGCGGCCGCCACGTCGGCCGCGACCTCCTCGAGCGGCGCGGCCGTGAGGGCGTCCTCGGACGCGTCGTCCGCCGGCCCGGCCAGCCCCGGACGGACCCAGCGCATCCCGGAGTCCTCGTAGCGACGCGCGGGGCGCTCGGGTGCGCGAGCGCCCGGGCCGCCGAGGTACGCCCGCCAGGCGATGCCCAGACGGTCCGCGGCGGCCTGCAGCTCGCCCTCGCGGATCGCGCTGAGCCGCTGGACCTGCCCCGGGTCCAGCACGCCCTCGACGATCTCGCCCCGCTCGCCGCGCGAGGACGTCACGAGCCCGACCGTGACGCCCCGCTCCACCAGATCGGCGATCAGCACGCCGGTGGCCAGCGTCTCGTCGTCGGGGTGCGCGTGGACCATCAGCACCCGCCGGGCGGACTCCCAGGCTTCGGTCATCGGCGCTCCACGAGCGATCGCAGCACGCGCTCGACGCCGTCGGCGGAGTGCTCCCAGTCGAAGTGGGCGGCGTGCTCGATCGCTCCGGCGACCAGCGCCTCGTACGCCGCACGGTCGGTCAGCAGCCGCTCGATCTCGGCTCCCCACGCCTGCGGGTCCCGGGTCGCCAGCAATGTCCCGGAGCGTCCGTCGGCGACCGACTCGCGCAGACCGCCGGAGCCCGAGGCGATCACCGGCGTGCCGCACGCGGCCGACTCGAGGGCGACCAGCCCGAACGTCTCGGAGTACGACGGGACGACCGTGAGCGCCGCCTCTGCGAAGAACCGGGCCAGCCCCATGCGGTCGAAGGAGCCGATGAAGTGCACCGCGCCCCCGAGCCCCAGCCGGGAGACGAGGGTGGACAGGCTGCCGCGGTAGTCGGCGAAGTCCTGGGAGACGTCGCCGGCGATCCACAGCTCGGGACGGTGCTCCGGGGCGACCTCCGCGAGGGCGCGGATGGCGAGGTCGGGTGCCTTCAACGGCTGGAGTCGAGCGGCGAAGGCGATGTACCGGTGGTGGCGTCGCTCGCGGACCGGCCGGAAGATGTCGTGGTCCACCCCCGGAGGCACGATGTGCACCTTCTCCGGAGGCGCGCCCAGCCGGGTGCGCACGGTGCTCGCCTCCGCCTCGCTGATCGCGATGATCGCGTCGGACTCGCGAGCCAGCCGCCGCTCACCGGGTTCGCGGCCCGGCGACTCCGGCGGCTCGCCCTCCGCCAGGTCGGCGCCGACCGGGGCCGCGATCGAGTGGTAGCTCTGCGCGTGCGGCACGCCCCAGGTGCGCGCCACCGGCAGCGCGGCGATGCCGGACATCCAGTGCTGCGAGACGACGACGTCGTACGGCTCGAGCGTCGCCAGCTCGGCGGCGAACTCGCCGATCACGGCCTCCTGCGCGCTCTTGGCCATGGCGTGCGGCGGACCCGCGTCCAGCAGCCGCAGCGCGACGCCCGGCGCGAGATGCGACGTCGCGGGGCTCGCCGGATCGGCGCGACGGGTGATGAGGTCGACGCGGTGCCCGAGGCGCCCGAGCGCGACGGCCTGGTTGAGCTCCACGATGTTCATGCCGCCGGCGTCCCCGGTCCCGGGGTCGTCGGTCGGCGAGGTATGCAGAGACACGTAGGCGATCCGCAGGGGGCGAGACTTCACCCACGCACTGTATATGTGCTTGTACTTTCAACTACGGTTGCGGGCGTCTCGGGCCGCTTGGCACGATTCGCGATACGCCGATCCCCACCTCGGAGGCCATCGTGGACTTTCCTGCCCGAACCAGCACCGCGGGCGCGGCGCTGACCCACCTGAGCGCGCACGCACGGCTGTCGCTGGCCGCCGACCGGCACGAGCTCGTCGCCCCAATGCTCGACCTGGTCAGCGAGCTGTTCGATCAGCTCGACGACCTCGACCTGGCCGAGACGCCGGTCGCCACCGCGTTCGATGCGAGGTGGGAGTGATGAGCGAGCCGTACGAGCTCAGCGCCACCGAGGCGGCGGCGCAGATCAAGGCGAAGGCGTTGTCGCCGGTCGAGCTGGTCGATTCGGTGCTCGACCGCATCGCGGCGGTCGACGACCGGGTCCACGCCTTCGTGACCGTGACCGCCGAGCACGCGCGCGACGCGGCACGGCGCGCCGAGCAGGAGATCGGCCGCGGCGACTACCGCGGTCCGCTGCACGGCATCACCGTCGGCGTCAAGGACCTCGTCGAGACGGCCGGCGTCCCCACCACCTCGAGCAGCAAGAGCCGCAGCGACTACGTCCCGACGTCCGACGCGGCGATCGTGCGGCGCCTGCAGGGGGCGGGCGCGATCATGGTCGGCAAGACGCACACGCACGAGTTCGCGTTCGGCGTGATCACGCCGACCACCCGCAACCCCTGGAACACCGACCACATTCCGGGAGGCTCCAGCGGCGGGTCGGGCGCGGCGCTCGCCGCCGGGATGTGCCAGCTGGCCGTCGGCACCGACACCGGCGGCTCGATCCGCATCCCGTCGTCGGTCAACGGCGTCGTGGGGCTCAAGCCTACGTACGGCCGGGTGTCGCGCACCGGTATCGCCTCCTTGAGCTGGGCGCTGGACCACGTCGGCCCGATGGCGCGCACGGTCGCGGACGCCGCGGCGATGCTGCAGGCGGTCGCCGGCTACGACCGCAGCGATCCGGCCACCGTCGACGTCGCCGTGCCGGATTACTCCGCGGCCCTCGACGGCGGGGTGGGCGACCTGACGATCGGCGTCCCGACGAACTACTTCTTCGACGGCGTCGACCCGCAGGTCGAGTCCGCCGTGCGCGCCGCGATCGAGCGGCTCGCGGGACTCGGCGCGACGGTGCGCGAGGTCGAGATTCCGCTGCCGACCGCCTACATGCCGGCAGAGTACGCGATCTTCCTCGCCGAGGCGAGCGCCTACCACCAGCAACGCCTGCGCGAGCGCGGCGAGGACATCGAGCACGACGTGCGGCTGCTGCTGGAGGTCGGCGAGATGGTGCTGGCAACCGACTACATCAAGGCGCTACGCGCGCGAACCCTCCTGCAGGACGGCTGGCGCGACCTGTTCGCGGCCAACGGGCTGGACCTCATCGCCGCCCCGACGCTCCCCCAGGTCGCGGCGCGCGTCGGGCAGCAGGAGTTCGCCGGCGACCCGGGAGAGCCGGTCATCAACGCCTACGTGCGCACCAGCGCGCCGGGCAACCTCACCGGCCTGCCCGCGGCCTCCGTGCCGTGCGGGTTCAACGACGCCGGTCTGCCCATCGGCCTGCAGCTGATCGGCCGGCCGTTCGCCGAGCCCACGGTGCTGCGCGCGGCGGCCGCGGTCGAGGAGCCCGGACGGCCCACCGGCGGTCTGCCGCCGCTCGGCTGACCCCGGTCCCTAGCAAGCGTTCGGTCGGTTATTGTCTAGCCATGCCTGACTCAGCCACCATCGCCGGTATCGACCGGGACGCCGTCACCCGCTGGCTCGCCGACAACGTCGAGGGCTTCACCGGACCTGCAGAGTTCACCCTGATCGCGGGCGGCCGGTCCAACCTGACCTACCTCGTCACCGACGCCGCGGGCACGAAGATGGCACTGCGGCGTCCGCCGACCGGCAGCGTGCTCGAGTCGGCGCACGACATGAGCCGCGAGTGGAAGTTCGTCTCCGCGCTGCGCGGGACCGGCGTGCCGGTGGCGCAGCCGCTGGCCTTCTGCTCCGACCACGACGTCACCGGCGCCGACTTCTACGCGATGGAGTACATCGACGGCATCGTCCTCGGCGACGCGGCAGCCGCCGAGAAGCTTCCGATGGAGTCGCGCAAGCACGCCAGCGAGCAGGCCGCCGACGTGCTCGCCGCGCTGCACTCCCTCGACGTCAACACCCTCGACGTCCCGGGCTCGCGCAAGACCACGGGCTACATCGCCCGGCAGGTGGAGCGCTGGACCGCCCAGGTGCAGGCGGTGATGCCGCCGGAGACCGACCAGGTCGTGCGCATCGCGCAGCGGCTGGTGGACGACGTACCGCCGCAGGTCACCGGAATCGCGCACGGCGACTACCGCATCGGCAACCTCTCGTTCGACGCGCAGGGCAACATCCTCGCCATCTTCGACTGGGAGCTCGCGACCGTCGGCGACTGCATGGCCGACCTCGGCTGGATGCTCAGCACCTGGGGCGAGCCGGGCGAGTCGTCGTTCGCCGCGACGACGTCCACGCCGACCCAGGCCGGCGGCTTCCTGACCCGGCGCGAGGTCGCCGAGCGGTACGCCGCGGCGAGCGGCCACGACATCTCCCGCCTCGACTACTACGTCGCCTTCCAGCGCTGGCGGGGCGCGTGCATCCAGCTCGGCGTCCGGCATCGTTACCAGGTCGGCGCCATGGGCGACGACGGCTACGACTTCCGGGTGCTCGACCAGACCATCGCCGGGGCGCTCGCCGCGGCGGAGTCCGACCTGGCCGGATAGGCCGCCCTCGACCCTGCCGATGCTGCGGGAGGTATGAGCCCGCTACAGCGCGGGTTCGGCCTTCGCGTAGGCCTTCTGCGCCGTCGTGGCCAGCAACGCCTTCAGCTCGGCCGGCTGGTCGGTGGCACCGGTGAGCGCCAGCGCGACGACCGTGCCGTTCTTCGTGATCGACACGTTCCCGGTCACGGTGGTGATCGCGCCGCCGCCGACGTTGACGGTCTGCGTGAGGAACGCACCGGTCGACGCCTCGCCGAGCTGCAGCGAGAGCGGCTCGATGGTGATCTTCGCCTGGGTCGGGCCGGTCGTCGCCGTCACGGTCGGGCAGCCGGCCAGGCCCGCGTCGTCGACGACGTACGCCGCGGCGTCGGGCGCCTTCACGATGGCCTCGGTGAGGAGCTGGCCGGTGCTCGAGGCGAACCCTTGCACGGCGCCGGTGCTCATGGCCTGGTAGATGCCGGATGCGCGGGTGATGAGCGACTTGACGATCGCCTCGCACTGGGCCGGCTGGACGGCGAGCGCCGCGGTTGCGGCCGAGGCGGACTCCGCCTGGGCCGCCGCCTGCTCGAGGTCGCCCTTGGACGTCTGGGCGAAGCCCGGGACGTCGCCGCCGGCGAGCAGCGCCGGCTCGAGGGGTCCGGCGGTACCGGTCGCCGTCACGGTGCCGTGCGCCTCGTCCGCCGCGCTGTTGGTCGGCGCCGCCGAGGGCGCCCCAGGAGTGCTCTGCGCCGTCGGCTCCGCGCCGGTGGCCGAGGAGGCCGCGGCCGGTGCCGTCGTGGCCGGTGCGTCGGCGGACGGCGCCCCCGTGGTGCACGATGCGAGGAGCACGCTGGACGCCGCCGCGATCGCCGTGACGGCGAGGGCGCTCCGCGCGGCGCAGCGGGTCATGGCGTGTACGGCGGCAGCTGCACGCCGTGGTCGGCCAGCCAGACGGCGGGATCGAGCCGGCCCTGGTAGAGATCCGGTCCGTACCACATCTCCAGGTGCAGGTGCGGTCCGGTGATATTGCCGTACGCGCCGACGGTGGCGATCTGCTGCCCCATGCTGACGTACTGGCCGACGTACACGCCGACCGAGTACATGTGGGCGTACGCCGTGTAGGTCCCGCTCGCGGGGTGCTTGATGACGATGAGGTTGCCGTAGCCGTTCACCGGGCCGGCGGACGTCACCACGCCGTCTGCCGCGGCGTACATCGGCGTACCACTCGCGGCCGCGAGGTCGATGCCGTTGTGGAACGTCCCCCAGCGCGCGCAGTAGCAGGAGGTGTACCGGGCATCCTTGACCGGCAGCGTCCATCCGGACTTCACGGTCACGTCGGCGCACTTGACCAGCTGTGAGGCGCCCGGCCCGAGATTGCCGACGAACATGCACACCGAGCGCTTGCCCGCCGGCGCGTTCACGCGTGCCACCGTCGCGTGATTGCCGGGCAGGCCCAGGTACGGCGACGCGAGGTTGGCGACCGAGTAGGTGACGATCGCACCGTCGACGGTCCACATCACCGTCGTCGGCTGGTTGTAGGCGTTGGCGTCGAAGGCCCAGCCCACCACGCTGACCCCGCCGTTGTCGTCGACGATCGAGAAGTCGCCGCGGGGATCGTTGAAGCCGCCGGTCTCGGTCACGATGACCGTCTGGCAGGCGACCCAGGCGTTCTCCCCCGCGCCGATGTTGATCGCGTAGACACAGATGTCGTGCTTCCCCGCCGTACCGGCGAAGTACGACGTCGATGCGCCGTGCTGACCGCCGATGCCGTACGGGACGAGGCTCGGCTGAGGCTCGTTGGCGATGGTCGCCGCCTTCAGTGAGCCGTTGTCCACCAGCCACACCCCGAGCGATGTCGTGTAGGAGCTGGGATCGTAGGCGTACGCCGTGATGTTGATGTTGCCGCGGTTGTCGAAGGTGGCCGAGACGCCGCCGCTGGGCGACATCGAGGCGACCTTGACCGCAAAGCACTCCTGGGCGTGCGCGCCGGGACCGACATTGATCAGGAACATGCACACGCTCGCCGTACCACCACCCAGGCTGGTTGGCAGCGTGCCGTTGAGCCCGTGCGGCGCGGCCACGCCGTACGGGTACAGCTGCGGCGAGGGCCGGTTGGCGACCGTGTAGGCGACGATGTCCCCGTTGATCGTCAGGATCGCCGTGACGGGGGCGTTGTAGTCGCTCGGATCGAGCGCGTACCCGTCGAAATGGATCTGCCCCGGGGAGACGGAGAACGACAGGTAGCCGTACGGATTGTTGTTCTGCGACGCCGCCGCGGTGGCCACCTGGGACGTGGGCGCCGCGGCGGATGAGGTCGTCGTCGGGGCGGACGACGGGGCGGGGCCGGATGCGGACGACGGCGCGGCGCCGGTGGACGGCGCGGCCTTGCTGGGCGAGGCAGCAGCGGACGTGGGGGCCGAGGATGCCGGCTGCGATGTCGGCGCTGCGGAGGTCGTCGCCGTGACGGGGCCGGCGACGGCCGGGGTCGCTGCGCCGAGCAGCAGCAGGCAGGCCGCCGCGATCGCTGAAGTGAGCCGCATTCGTTCTTCCTGAGATCTATGTGGCAGGTGAAACGAAAGTTTATCGGAGTGACGTCATGCCGACTTCACATCCGCAGTGACTCTGCTCACACTTCAGTGCGCGTCCGGCGTGTCCTCTAGACGCGCGACACTCTGTCCCGCCCGGCCGCGGTCAAGGCGGTGATGACCTCCGGCTGGCCCGGGTTGGTCGGGTTCGGCTCGGTCGCCACGTACCCGAATCCGCGCAGGGCCTCGATCGCGCGCACGACGGCGATCTCTTCGTAGCCGAGCCGGTCGGCGAGGTCGCCCGCGGTGATCGGCGTGCTGCCGTCCCACCGGGCGATCAGTGCCAGCAGCGAGCTCTGCTCGGGGTTCAGCGTGACGTCCGCGTCGGTCATGCGATTCACCTTTCCAGCCGTTTCGCGACCAGCCTAGGCCGATGCGCGGCACCGCCGCAGCAAGCTGTCATAGGGTGGCCCGAGAGACCGCGTTCGCGGTCCGCCGACCGCAGCGTGAGCAGATTGACGCGTCGGCGTCGCCGATCATCCAGGAGGAAGCATGGCTAGGAAGAACACGTTCACCGTACCGGGACTCAGCCTCAAGGACGGGCACGCCGTCGCCGCCGAGCTGCAGGGCCGGCTGCACGCGCTCAACGACCTGCAGCTAACGCTCAAGCACGCGCACTGGAATGTCGTCGGCCCGACGTTCATCGGCGTGCACACCATGCTCGACCCCCAGATCGCCGGTGTCCGGGCGATGGTGGACGTCGTGGCCGAGCGGATCGCGACCCTGGGCGTCGCCCCCGTCGGCACCCCCGGCGCGCTCGTGCGCGATCGCTCCTGGGACGACTACGACATCATGCGGGCCGATGTGATGGAGCATCTTGGCGCGCTGGATCTGGTGTATACCGGCGTTCTGGAGGACTTCCGCAAGGCGATCGAGAAGGTCGGCGAGATCGATCCGATTTCCGAGGACATGCTGATCGGTCAGGTCGCGGAGCTCGAGCAGTACCAGTGGTTCATCCGCGCGCACCTCGAGGACGCGTCGGGCACGCTGTCGACCGAAGGCGAGCGCACGGAGCGCAGCGCGGCGAAGAAGGCGGAGTCCAAGGCCTGATCGCCCGCAGCGCAGCGAATCGCGAGGCCCGCGGAACCAGTCGGTTCCGCGGGCCTCGTCGTCAGACCGCCTCGGTCAAGTCCCGAGCTCGTCGAGAATTCCGGAGCAGAAGGCATCCAGGTCATCGGGATTGCGCGAGGTGAGCAGCACCCAGTCGTTCGCGGTGCAGCGCACGAGCTCCTCGTCGACCCAGGTCGAGCCGGCGTTCTGCAGGTCCAGCCGCAGACTGGGATACGAGGTCAGCTTCTTGCCCTCTGCGCGCCCGGCGTCGATCAACGTCCAGGGGGCGTGGCAGATCGCCGCGATCGGCTTGGCGGCCGAGGCGAAGGCGTTGATCAGGGATTGCAGCTGCTCGTTGCCGCGGGCGTTGTCGGCGTTGACGGTCCCGCCCGGCAGCACCAGCACGTCGAAGTCGTCGGCGCTCACGTCGTCCAGCGCCGAGTCCGGCTCGTAGGTCGACGCCCAGTCCTTGTCGCCCTGGACCGTCTGGATGGTCTTGCCGCTGTCGCTCGCGACGGTCACCTCGACGCCGGCGGCCCGTAGCTTGCCGACCGGCGTGAGCAGCTCCGGCTCCTCGACACCGAAGTCGGTCACCGCGACAAGTGCTCGCTGTTGCTTGGTCATCGCTCTCCCTTTTGGCTGGGGTGGGTCCGATCGACGCTATATGCGTTTGCCTCCGCGCGCCGTCGTCCGCCGCCGCGGCGTGCGCTCCCTCACGGCGTGCTCACTCGGCCGCATCCGCGCGGTGCACGTGGGCCCGCTCGCCGTCCCTTCCGAAGATCATGATCAGTTCCGCCGGTCCGTCGAGGGCCGCGAAGGCGTGCGGCGTCATCGTCGCGAACTCCGCTGCCTCTCCGGTCTCCACGACGATCTCGCGCTCGCCGAGGCGGAGCCGGATCCGGCCCTCGATGACGACGAACCAGTCGTGACCCGGGTGGACCCGCTGCGGGGGCATCCGATCAGCCTCTTCGAGGCGCATCTTGATCGCCACGGTGCTGCCCGTCGACCGGCTCAGCATCCATGTCGTTCGCGTGCCCGCGCGATGGGCGACCGGCCGGATGATCACGTCGTCGTCCGCGCTGACGTCGAGCAGCGTGTCGAGATCCACCTGCAGGGCCCGGGCGAGCGGGACGAGCACGTCCAGGCTGATCGCCCGCTTGCCGGTCTCGATGCGGCTGATGGTCGACGGGCTCAATCGCGCCGCCGCCGCCGCCTGGTCCAGCGACATCCCCAGCGTCGTCCGCAGGCTGCGTAACCGGCTTCGCACCGCCTGCTCGACCACATCGCTCTCCGCCATGCTGCGCCCACTTCCTTGCGGATCCCGCAAGGAGCCTTGCGGATCTGTCGGTCGATCATAGCCTGGTATGCATGCCGAACCACACCGTCTCCCACATCGACCGGCACTGCGACGTCGCCGTCATCGGCGCCTCCGCTGCCGGGCTCGCCGGTGCGCTGCAGCTTGCGCGACAGCGCCGCGCGGTGCTCCTGATCGACTCCGGCGAGCCGCGCAACGCGCCCGCCACGCACCTGCACAGCTATCTCGGCTACGAGGGCCGGCCGCCGACGGAGCTGCTCGCCGCCGGGCGCGACGACCTGCGCCGGTACGGCGCGGAGATCCTCTCCGGGCGGGCGATCACTGCCGAGCGGCTCGCGGACGGCGCCTTCCGCGTCACCACGCAGGGCGGGCACGCGATCATCGCCCGGCGGGTGCTCGCCGCGACCGGAATCGTCGACCGGCTGCCGGCCATCGACGGACTCACCGAGCACTGGGGCACGAGCGTCATCCACTGCCCCTTCTGCCACGGCTACGAGGTACGGGACCGACGTGTCGTGCAGATCGCCGACCACCCGGCGGCTCTGCACACCGCCGCACTGTTCCGCCAGCTGACCGACCGCCACACCCTCGTCCTGCACCCCGGCGTCGACAGAGCCGCCGAGGAGCTCGGGGCGCTGCGCGGCGCCGGCGTGCGGATCGTCGAGGCCGTCGCGCGACGGGTCCTCAGCGAGAACGGCAGGCTCACCGCGGTGGAGCTGGGCGACGGCACGGTGCTGGGCGCCGATGCCGTCGCGATCAGCAGCGCCTTCGCGCCGCGCATCGAGCCGTTCGCGGCCCTCGGGCCGCGCACCACCGCGCACCCCAGCGGCCTCGGCGAGGTGGTCGAGCGCGACGCCCTGGGCGAGACGTCGGTCGCCGGGCTGTACGCCGCCGGCAATCTCGTCGACCCCGGCCAGCAGGTGCTCCAGGCCGCTGCCGACGGCTCGAAGGTGGGCGCGGCGATCGCCTACTCCCTGGCGAACGAGGACATCGCGGACGCGGCGCGCCGCTCGGCCACCGCGGAGGACTGGGATGCCCGCTACGCGACAGGCCAGATGTGGAGCGGACGGCCGAACGGCGCGCTGGTCGCCGAGGTCTCCGGGCTGCGTCCCGGACGGGCCCTCGACGTGGGCGCCGGGGAGGGCGGCGACGCCGTCTGGCTCGCCGAGCGCGGGTGGCAGGTCACCGCGACCGACATCTCGACCGCGGCGCTGTCCCGGCTCTCCGGGCACGCCGCGGACCGCGGCGTCGCTGTGGCGTGCGTCCGCGCCGACGCCAACGCCGTCGACCCGTTCCGGCGCGGCGGCTTCGACCTCGTGACGGCGCACTATGCGTCGATCCCGCGGACCCCCGACGATCGTGCGGCCGGCAACCTGATGAGCGCCGTTGCCGCGGGCGGCACCCTGCTGGTGGTCGCGCACGACCCCGAGCCGATGCGCCAGGCGGCGCGCGGCCACGAGGGCGGAGTGCCGTTCGATCCCGACGCCTACCTGAGCACCGACAACATCGCGGCCGCGATCACGACGTCCGCCGATTGGGTGCTCGAGACGCACGAGAGGCGGCCGCGGCCGCACACCGCGACGGGCCCGCAGCACCACGTCGACGACATCGTGCTGCGGGCCCGCAGGCTCGCCTAGCTCAGGCCTGCACGGCCTCCGCGCCACCGGGCTCGGTCGCCCGCACCTGGTCCAGACCGGTGAAGAAGGCCGGCGGATCGCTCCAGATCTGCGCCTTCTCGCCGGCCTCGGCCTGGGCGACCGCACGCCATACCTTCTCCGGCGTGCACGGCATGTCGATGTGCCGGACGCCGAGGTAGGAGATCGCGTCGATGACCGCCGAGTGCACGGCCGGCGTCGCGCCGATCGTGCCGGACTCGCCGATGCCCTTGGCGCCGATGGGGTTCCCCGGAGCGGGGGTCTCGGTGTTGATGGCGGTGAACTCGGGAAGGTCGGCCGCGGACGGCACGCCGTAGTCGCCGAGGGCGACGGTGACCGGGTTGCCGTCCTCGTCGTAGACGACCTCCTCGAACAGCGACTGCGCGAGGCCCTGCGCGATGCCGCCGTGCTGCTGACCGCGCACCAGCATCGGGTTGAGGATCCGCCCGCAGTCATCGACCGCGACGTGCCGGCGGGGCGTCACCCGGCCGGTGTCGAGGTCGACCTCGACGACCGAGACGTGGGCGCCGAAGGGGAACGACGGTCCGGGACCGTCCCACACCCCGGCCCACTCCAGCGGCTCGCCGCCGTCGCGCTTGGCCAGCGCGGCGAGCTCGGCCCAGCCGACCGACTGCCCGGGGACACCCGCCACGCCGAGGCCGCCGTCGTCGGTGACGACGATGTCGTCGGCGTTCGCCTCCAGCTTCTCGGCGGCCAGGCGCTTGGCGCGCGCCAGCACCTCCACCGCGGCGTTGCGCACCGCGTTGCCGCCCACCTGCAGCGACCGGGAGCCGCCGGTGCCGAAGCCCTGGGGCACCTCGCGGGTGTCGTTGTGCACCAGCTTGACCTGCTCGACCGGGATGCCGAGCTGCTCGGAGACCAGCATCGCGAAGGCGGTGTGATGACCCTGGCCGTGCGACGCCGTGCCGACCCGCATGGTCGCGCTGCCGTCGTCCTCGACCGTCACGCTGCCCCACTCGCTCGGACCGAGGCCGGCGGTGATCTCGACGTACGCGCTGACGCCGATGCCGAGCTGCACCCGGTCGCCACGACGCCGCCGCTCGGCCTGCTCGGCCCGCAGCTCGTCGTAGCCGGCGACCTCGAGCGCCTTCTCCAGCGGCTTGGCGTAGTCGCCGCTGTCGTAGGGGGCGCCGACGATCGTCGACATCGGCTCGGTGAACGGCGGAATGAAGTTCTTGCGGCGGATCTCCACCGGGTCCATCGCCAGCTCGGCGGCCCCCATGTCCATCAGCCGCTCCAGCAGCGCCGTCGCCTCCGGGCGACCCGCACCGCGGAAGGCACCGGTCTGCGTGGTGTTGGTCAGCACGAACGCCGCGGAGAAGGCGATCTTCGGGATGTTGTAGACGCCCTGCGCCATCATCTTCGTCGAGCCGAAGAGCCCGCCGCCGAAGCCGCCGTAGGCGCCGCCGTCGCCGATCACGTGGCACCGCAGGCCGGTGACGGTGCCGTCCTTCTTGAACCCCATCTCGACCCACTGCAGCTGCGCGCGGCCGTGCGGCATGCCGGTGAAGTTCTCCGAGCGGGTCTCGATCCACTGCACCGGGCGGCCCAGGTCCATGGCCGCCTTGATCGCGACCGCGCCCTCGTGCGGAAGGCTGAACTTCGCGCCGAAGGCGCCGCCCACCTGGGGGGTGATCACCCGAACCTGGTCGTCGGCGAGGCCGAACGCGCCCTGGATCATCCCCTTGACCCAGTGCGCACCCTGGGAGCTTGCGTACACGGTCAGCGGCTCGCCGTCCTTCGGCGGCACGGCGAGCACGCCCTGCGCCTCCATCGGAGCGGCCGCGACGCGCTGGTTCAGCAGCCGGGCCTTAACCACGACCTCGGCGTCGTCGAGCGGGTCCGTCGGGTCGTAGTAGCCGGTGACGACGTTCTTGCCCAGGGCCTCGAGGATCACCGGAGCATCGTCCGCGGTGGCCTTCTCGATGTCAGTGACCGACGGCAGCGGCTCGATGTCGGCGAAGATCGTCTCGGCCGCGTCGGCCGCCTCCCCCGGCGAGGTGGCGACGACGGCGGCGACCGCCTCGCCGACGAACTTGACCCGCCCGTCCGCCAGCGGCGGCCGCGCGAGCGGCTTCGCCACGGGGAAGACGAGCTCGAACGGCTCGACGCCGAGATTCTGCGCCGTGTACACCTTCAGGACGCCCGGCATCCCCTCGGCCTCGCTCGTATCGATCGACGTGATCGTGCCGTGGGCGACCGTCGAACGCGTGAAGGCGACGTACGCCATCCCGTCCTGTGTTATGTCACCGACGTAGATCCCTTTGCCCAAAAGGATCTCGGGATCCTCGAGCCGACGAACCTCTGTACCAAGTATCGAACCAGCCATGGGTATGACACTAGAGTCAGGTTGCGGTTTCGCGAAACCCCACGCCGGATTCTCGGCGAACGATCTGAGCGAGGAGCGGACATGGACGCTTCCGAACGCCGACTCGGCGAGCTGCTGACGTCGGCCTGCCTGCGGCATCCCGACGACACTGCCATCGCCGGTACGCGCCGGTCGCTGACCTACGCGCAGCTGCTCGAGGAGGCGCGCGCGATCGAGTCGGGTCTCACGCACGCCGGCATCGCCGTCGACGAGCCGGTCTGCGTGCTCGTCTCGAACGAGCCCGGCGACATCGCGGCGCTGCTGGCCGTCTGGCGCAGCGGCGCGGTGGCCGTCCCCCTCCACCGCACCACGCCCCCCGAGCTGGCCGCGTCGATCCGCGAGCGCACCGGCGCTCGCTTCGTCATCGACTCGCTCGCGGACCAACCGGTCGGCTGCGCCGGGCCGCCGCCGGCCCCCCGACCACTGCTGGCCGACGCCGCGCTCATCGTGTTCACCTCGGGCTCGACCGGACCACCCAAGGGCGTGGTGGTCGGTCATCGGCAGCTCGCCGACAAGATCGATGCGATCGACTCCCTGCTGGCTTTCCGGCCGGACGACCGGACGTTGCTGGTCCTCAACCTGACCTTCAGCTTCGGGATGTGGGTGTGCCTGCTGACCCTGCTGCGCGGCGGCACCCTGGTCGTGCGCGACCGCTTCGAGCGCGACGGCTTCCTGGGTGTGCTGGCCGAGCAGCGGATCAGCCGGGTGGCGCTGGTGCCGACCATGATGCGGCTGCTGCTGGCCGGCGAGCGTGCCACGCCCGGCGCCGCGACGACGCCGCACCTGCGCAGCGTCCTGATCGGCGGTGAGCAGCTCGGCGTCACCCTCGCCGCGGAGATCCGGGCGCTGTTCGAGTCCGCCACCCTGGTCGACATCTACGGGCTCACCGAGACAACCACCTGCGACTTCTTCGCCTTCCCGGCCCAGGCCGCCGCCCACCCCGGTTGCATCGGAGCGCCGTCCCCCGGCGTCACCTTCCGCATCGCGCACGCCGACCAGGACGGCGTCGGGGAGCTGCAGCTGCGCTCGCCCTACCTGATGCACGGCTACCTGGACGCGCCGGAGACCACCGCCGCGGCGTACGACGACGGGTGGTTTCGCACCGGCGATCTGGCCGTGGCGCTCCCGGACGGCCTCGTCGAGCTGCGCGGGCGGCTCAAGGACGTCATCAACCGCGGTGGCAACAAGGTCACCCCGGCCGAGGTCGAGCTCGCGCTCGGCCGCCACCCGGACGTGGCGGCCGCCCTGGTGGCCGGCGTCCCCGACCCGGTGATCGGCGAGCGGATCCACGCCCTCGTGGTCCCCCGCGGCGCCCGCACCATCGACGAGACCGCGCTGCGGGCGCACCTGACCCGCTACCTCGAGCGGTTCAAGCACCCGGACGTCATCGAGGTGGTCGCGGAGCTGCCCCTCGGCCGGACCGGCAAGTCCGACCGTGGCGCGCTGCGCGCCACCGCGCGATCACCGCGCACCACCACCGAAAGGCGAGACACATGACCTACGAGACGATCGCCGTCGGCGTCGAGGCGCACGTCGCGCATCTCGAGCTCGACCGGCCCGAGCGGCTCAACGCGCTCGACGCGCACTGCCTGCGCGAGATCAACGCGGCGATGGACGACCTCGAGGACCGCTCCGACGTCCGGGTGATCGTGGTCAGCGGACGCGGCCGGGCCTTCTCCTCCGGGTTCGACCTCAAGGCGCAGATGGAGCAGCGTCCCGAGGGCGCCCAGGTGTGGCGCGAGATCCTCGACCTCGACTTTGAGACCACGATGCGGTTCTGGAACTGCCCCAAGCCGACCATCGCGGCGGTGCACGGGCACTGTCTCGCCGGCGCCTTCGAGCTCGCGATGTCGTGCGACATCACCGTCGCCACGTCCGACTCGGTGTTCGGTGAGCCGGAGCTGAAGTTCGGCGCGGGCATCGTCACGATGCTGCTTCCCTGGCTCACCTCGCCGAAGCACGCCAAGCGGGTGATCCTCACCGGCGACGACCAGGTCTCGGCCTCGGACGCGCTCGCGATGGGCATGGTCAGCAAGCTCGTCGAGCCCGGCGAGCACGTGACGTCCGCGCTCGCCATGGCGCGGCGGATGGCGTTGATCGACCCCAATTTGATGGGCGAGACGAAGAAGGCGCTCAACCGCACCTACGAGATCCAGGGGCTCCCGACGGCGCTGCGCACGGCGCTGGACGTCGATCACACGATCGAGTCGCACGGCTCGCCGGACAAGCGCGCGTTCATGGACGTCGCGCGCGAACGCGGGATGCGCGCGGCGATCCAGTGGCGCGACGCCCGCTTCGACGGCGCCTGAGGCGTCTCCGGACGCCGCGCTCAGGCCTCGCGTACCTGGCGCGGCTCGTAGATGGCGACGTGCGCGATGTGCGTGACCGGCTGGTCGTCGGCGAACACCGCCACGTCGAGCTCGACGAAGCGGTGACCGGACTTCTCGTACTGGTCGGCCACCCGTCCGCGGCAGCTGACCCGCGCCCCGGTGCCGATCATCGCGAAGTTCTGCACCGTGCTGCCGACGTGGATCCACGGACCGAGCACGACGTTCGCCATCAGCAGCTCGTTGGCCAGGCCCAGCACCCATCCCGGGTGCGCGACGCCGAGGTCGGTGTAGATCGGCAGCACCTCGCGGACGTCGTCCAGGTAGCGGTCCGCCTTCGCGTCGGGGAAGGCGACCGAGATGGCGCCCAGGTGCCGCCCGCGGGCCAGGGAATGCGGCGACGCGGCGGGGCGCTCGTCGAGCGGCGGCGGCTCGAGGTCCGGGTAGTCGACCAGGGCGGGTGCGACGGGCAGCAGATCCGACACGGCGGCGGCCGCGGTCGCATCGACACGGCCGCCGTGCCCGACGGTGCCCTCGCCCGTCGCCGGATCGAACGTCACGGTGACCGTGTCCCCGTCGTACGTCGGCGTCCGGTACCGCGACGTCATGCGCCCCCGGGTGAGCCATTGCTCTCCCCAGGTGCTGACCGGGCCCCACGACAGGTAGCCGTGCACCTCGACGCCGGGGACGAGCCCGCCGGTGAAGCCGAACCGGCGGGCCGTCTCGTCGTCGTGGATCTTGTTGGTGGACTGCGTTGCGGTGTTGTAGGCGATCAGATCGCGGGTGATCATGGCGTTCTCCTCCCGGTCGCCGGCTAGACCTCGGCCGCGGCGCGGTCGAGGGACAGCCCGAGGTGCTCGATGGCCTGCTCCCGCAGGGTGGGCAGGTAGCCCGAGCCGAAGCGCGGCTCGCCCGGTTCGACGTCGCGCAGCAGCGCCCGCGCGAGGGTCCACTTGTGCACCTCGGTCGGTCCGTCGGCGATCGCCATCACCTGCGCCGACACCATCATCTCGGCGAACGGCATGTCGCCGGAGATGCCCAGCGCGCCGTGCAGCTGCATGGCGCGCTGGACCACGTCGTGGAATACCGTCGGCATGATGACCTTGACCGCGGCGATGTCCTTGCGCACCACGCGGTAGTCCTGGTGCTTGTCGATGAGCCATGCGGTGCGCAGCAGGAGCAGCCGGAACTGCTCGATCTGGATCCACGAGTCCGCGATCTTCTCCTGCGTGGCCTGCAGGTCGGCGAGGCGTCCCGAGCGCGTCGTGCGGGAGACGGCCCGCTCGAGCATCAGGTCGAAGGCCTTGCGCACCTCGGCGATCGTGCGCATCCCGTGGTGGATCCGGCCGCCGCCGAGGCGCGTCTGCGCCACCTCGAACCCGTCACCCTCGTTGCCGAGCAGGTTCTCCAGCGGCACCCGCACGTCGCGGTAGCGGATGTAGGCGTGGGTGCCGTGCTCCTCGGACTCGCCTGCTATCGGCACATTGCGCACGATCTCGATCCCCGGCGTGTCCGCGGGCACGATGAACATCGACATTCCTCGATGCGCATCGACCTCGGTGTTCGTCTTGACCATGACCAGGTAGAACGCCGCGTACCGGGCGTTCGAGGAGAACCACTTCTCGCCGTTGATCACCCAGCCGTCGCCGTCGCGGACCGCCGTGGTGGTGAACAGCGTCGGGTCGGCGCCGGCGTGCGGCTCGGTCATCGAGTAGCAGGACGAGATCTCGCCGTCCAGCAACGGCTGCAGGAAGCGCTCCTTCTGCTCGGGGGTGCCGTACTTCGCGAGGATCTCGGCGTTTCCCGAGTCGGGCGCCTGGCAGCCGAACACCGATGGCGCGAATCGGGACCGTCCGAGGATCTCGTTCAGCAGCGCGAGCTTCACCTGCCCGTAGCCCTGGCCGCCGTACTCGGGCTCGAGGTGGCAGGCCCACAGGCCGGCGTCCTTGACCTTCTGCTGCAGCGGTCGGACCCGCTCCATCATCTCGGTGTCGCCCTTGTCGTACGGCGTGACGAAGACGTGGTCGAGCGGCTCGACCTCCGCACGGACGAAGGCGTTAGCCCAGTCCAGCTTGGCCTGGTAGTCCGGCTCGGTCTCGAAGTCCCACACGTGTCGCTCCTGGTTGTCGTGGTGGCTGGCTAGAAGTCGCCCGGGTGCTCGAGCAGGTGCAGACCCCGCTCGAGCAGCGCGGCGCACGAGGACCCGATGTCCTCCCAGTGCGGGTCGTCGCGCTTGCCGGTGCGGTGCAGGCGCAGGTTGAACCCGGTGATGACGCCGAAGCGGTAGCAGGACAGCGCCTTGAACCAGGCCGCGTCGCTCACGTCGCGGCCGCTCTCGGCCTGGTACCGCTCCAGCAGCCACGCCGAGTCGACGTCGCCCTGCAGGCCGCGGTTCGCCGGCAGGTCCCAGCACCGGCCGTCGAGCATCATCGACAGCCAGGCGATGTCCAGCAGCTGGGCGCCGATGCCGCAGATCTCCCAGTCGACGACGGCGCTGACGCTCGCGTCGTCCCGGAACAGCACGTTCGTGGGATGGAAGTCGCCGTGGAAGACGCCGACGTCCGGCGCATCCGGGCGGCTCGCCAGCAGGGCGTCGGCGAGCCGGTCGGCCAGCACGGACGTGTGCTCCTCCGCCATCTTCGGCTGCAGCGCACGCCAGTGCTCGATCTCGGCGTCCAGCTCCTTGGGGCTCTCCCACCCGGCGAGCTCGGCGCGCCAGTCGACGGCGTGGATCTGTGCCAGGGCGCGGATCTGGCTGCTCAGAAAGGGCAGTGGATCGCCGTCACCCGGGGTCCAGCGGCCCTCGTCGAAACGCAGCGGCGCGCCCTCGACGAACCGCTGCACGTACGCGTCCGTGCCGAAGATCGCCGGATCGTCGGAGGACCACACGACCGGCGCGACGGGGACGCCGGCGCGATCCATGGCCTGCAGCACCGGCACCTGACGCAGCACGTCGGTGTTCCCGCGCCGCCGCACCCCCGGCGGGGCGAGCCGGACCACGAGCCGCTCGTCCGGACGGTCGCCGGTGCGGACCTCGAATCCGAAGCTGAGCCCGGCGTGGCCGGGCATCGGCCGTACCGCACCGACCGTCGCCTCGGGTCCGCGCTCGGTCTCTGCCCACCGTTGCAGCTGCTCGGTTATCTGGTCGGTCACCCGTGCTCCTCGCGACACCTGCCCGGACTTCGGGACAGGTCTAGGCAATTGGTCACACCAGTCCTACCATCACCTGATACACCAGTCACCTTGACCTCGCGGAGGCCACATGCGCAAGTCCTTCATCGCCCTCACCGGAGCAGCCAGCGCGATCACGCTGGCCCTCACCGGCTGCTCCAACAAGGCGGCCGATGACAGCCCGTCCAAGGGCGGCGGCGGCTCAGTGAAGACCGATATCGGCGTCACCGCCGACAAGATCTCGCTCGGCGTGCTCACCGATACCTCCGGGCCGTTCAAGTCCGGCGGTCTCTCGGCGCTCTACGGGCACCAGATCTGGGCGAAGGAGGTCAACGACGCGGGCGGCGTCTGCGGACGCAAGATCGAGCTCGACGTGAAGGATCACGGCTACAAGGCCGACAACGCGGTGCCGCTGTACAGCCAGATGGTCACCAACGACCTGGGCCTGATGCAGCTGCTGGGCTCGCCGATGCTCGCCGCCCTGAAGACCAAGCTCAGCTCCGACAAGATGCTGGCCGCGGTCCCCTCGATGGCCTCGAACAACCTGGACACCGGCACGATCATCTCCACGACGGCGACGTACGACATCGAGATGCTCAACGGCCTCGCGTACATGCAGAAGCAGGGCAAGCTCAAGGACGGCGACAAGATCGGCGCGATCTTCCTGAGCAACGAGGCCGGCGAGAACGCCATGGCCGGCGTCAAGGCGTACGCGAAGAAGCACAACATCACCGTCGTGGAGTCGCCGATCGCGGCCACCGACACCGACATGACCGCGACCGTCACGAAGCTGAAGTCGGACGGCGTGACGCTGATGACCGCGATGACGTCTCCGGCCACCGTCTCCTCGATCGGCGTGCAGATGAAGGCCCAGAGCATGAACATGCCGCTGCTGGGCTGGGGTCCGACGTACGCGCCGACGCTGACCGCCAACCCCGAGGTGGTCGCCGCGATGAAGGACAACTTCTACCTGTCGGCCTCGGCGGCCTCGTGGACGCTGGACAGCCCGACCGCGAAGACCGTCCGTGACGAGTTCAAGGCGCTGAAGGTCGCCGATCCGGCGTCCAGCACGATCTTCGTCGGCTACCTCGCCGGCAAGGCGTGGGAGGCGATCCTCAAGGAGGCGTGCAGCGCCGGCGACCTGACCCGCGCCGGCGTCATGAAGGCGCGCGAGAAGGTCGACAACGTCAAGACCGACGGGCTGTCGGGCACCCTCGACTTCTCCGACCCGGGAGCACCGACGACCCGCGAGACGTACATCAGCCAGCTCGACGCCTCCGCCGAGGGCGGCACCAAGGAGGTCGGCAAGCTCTTCATGTCCGACGAGGCCAAGGCCTACAAGGCGCCGTACCAGAAGTAACCGCAGCCGGTCGGGTAGCCAGCGCTACCCGCCCGGCGCAGCGAAAGCGGGCTTCGTCGCCGAAGGCGGGGAAACTTCCCCTCTTCGAGCGACGAAGCCCGCTTTCGCACTGGCCCCGATCGATGCGTCGCTAGCCGATGAAGCCGCCGTCCGCGCGCAGCACCGCGCCGGTGACGTAGCTGGACATGTCGCTGGCCAGGAACAGCGCGGGGCCGACGATCTCGTGCGGCTGCGCGGTGCGCTGCAGGCTGGTCGACTTCTCAAGGCGCTCGCGGATGCCGTCGGCCCAGTTGGTGGCGATGTCGGTCTCGAAGCCGCCCGGAGCGATCACGTTGACCCGGACCGTGGGACCGAGCGCCTCGGCCAGCCCCTGCGTCATCACGTTCAACGCCGCCTTGGCCGCACTGTAGGGCAACGAGTACGTGTCGGGGCGGTAGGAGTTGACGCTCGAGACGTTGATGATGCTTCCGCCGCCGTCCGCCCGCATGCGCTCGCCGACGAGCACCGATAGCCGGAACGGCACCTTGAAGTTCAGCCCGAGGACGGCGTCCATGTAGCCCTCGTCGATGTCGCCGAGCGAGTCGTACAGCGGCGATTTGCCGGCATTGTTGACGAGCACGTCGACGCGACCGAACTCCTCGTAGGCGAGATCCGCGAGCCGTGCGGCCTCGTCCCAGCGGCCCATGTGCGCGCTGACGGCCAGCGCCTTGCGGCCGCGTTCGCGCACCAGCCCGGCGACCTCCTCGCACGTCTCGAGCTTGCGGCTGGCGATAACGACGTCCGCGCCCGCGTCGGCGAAGGCCAGCGACATCTCCCGTCCGAGGCCGCGGCTGCCGCCGGTCACGATGGCTACTTTGCCGGTCAGATCGGGATTCTGAGTGCTCATGGCGCTCCTTGGGAGACGTAGAAGGGATTCCGTCCGAAGGTACCGCGACGGCGGGATGTTCGCACCTCTAACTTCTTGGCTACGGGCCGGTATCCGCCTATGTTCGATGCATGACCGATTCCCCCGAAGAATTCCTCCCCCATCTCGACCGCTCGATCAAGGGCAAGAGCGCCATCGTCACCGGCGCGGCCAGCGGGATGGGCCGTGCCACGGCAGCCCTGCTCGCCTCCGAGGGCGCCCGAGTCGTCGTCGCCGACCTCGGCGAGGACCGCGTCGAGGCAGTCGTCTCGGTGCTGAAAGACAAGTATGGCGACGATTCCGCCCTGGGCGTGGTGTGCGACGTCTCGAAGCCGGAGGACCTCCGGCACCTGGTGTCGCAGGCGGTGGAGTGGGCCGGTCAGCTGGACATCGTGATCAACAACGCCGGGACCTCGCGCCCGAACACCACGGTGCAGGACGACGACGAGTTCGAGTCGGTCTGGGAGCAGGTGTTGGCGATCAACCTCACCGCGCATGCGCGGCTGGTGCGGCTGGCACTTCCGCACCTGCTGAAGAGCTCCTCGCCACGCATCGTCAACATCGCTTCCACGGAGGCGATAGTCGCGCAGCGCGGGCTGCTCTCGTACGCCGCGTCCAAGGCCGGCGTCGTCGGCCTCACCAAGTCGCTGGCCGTCGAGCTCGGGTACCACGGCGTCACCGTCAACGCGATCTGCCCCGGCCCGATCAACACCGCCATGACGTCCAAGTACGACCCGGAGAAGAAGGCGGCGTACGCCAAGGCGCGGGTCCCGCTGCGCCGGTACGGCGACGCGGAGGAGGTCGCGCAGATGACGCTCAACCTCTGCCTGCCCGCATCGAGCTTCGTGACCGGCGCGATCATCCCGGTGGACGGCGGGATGACCATCCGGCACACCTAGATCCGCCGAAGGGTCGCCGCCCCACACGGTCGCGCAACCGCGGCCGAAACCCCACGCCCGTCGAGCGAGCCGAGACCCCACGGTCGTCGAGCGAGCCGAAGCCGCTAGGCGAAGGCGACGTCGAGACGCGGCGCGGCGACACTGTCGGCTCCCGACGTCTCGACGTCGCTCGTTCCTCGCTCGCTCGACGACCATGGAAAGGCCGCGGCCGCCGCTGTCGGCTCCCGACGTCTCGACGTCGCTCGTCCCTCGCTCGCTCGACGACCATGGAGATGGTCGCGACTGTCGCTGGCGACGGAGCTCGAACGACTCCGCTTACCGACCCGCCGAACGGGTCGCCGACCCACACGGTCGTCGAGCGAGCCGAAGCCGCTAGGCGAAGGCGACGTCGAGACGCGGCGCGGCAACACTGTCGGCTCCCGACGTCTCGACGTCGCTCGTCCCTCGCTCGCTCGACGACCATGGAAAGGCCGCGGCCGCCGCTGTCGGCTTGCTTCGTCTCGACGTCGCTCGTCGACCATGGAACGGGTCGCGGCTGCCGCTGTCGGCTTGCGTCGTCTCGACATCGCTCGTCCCTCGCTCGCTCGACGACCGTGGAACGGGCCGCGGCTGCCGCTGTCGGCTCGCGTCGTCTCGACGTCGCTCGTACCTCGCTCGCTCGACGACCGTGGAACGGGCCGCGGCTGCCGCTGTCGGCTCGCGTCGTCTCGACGTCGCTCGTACCTCGCTCGCTCGACGACCGTGGAACGGGCCGCGGCTGCCGCTGTCGGCTCGCGTCGTCTCGACGTCGCTCGTACCTCGCTCGCTCGACGACCATGAAACGGTCCCCACCGCCGAGGGACTCGTTCCTCGCTCGCTCGACGACCGTGGCGTCCGCGTTTGCTAGGCGTCCGGAGAGAAGGACCCTTGCTCGAGGGGCGCACACGAAAGAACGATCCGGCACATCCAGCCCTGGCTGGATGTGCCGGATCGGCGTTTCTGGGGTGATCCCTAGGCGAGCTGCCCCTTGCTGCTGTCCCCGGACGGCGCGGGGCGCAACATGGTCAGCTTGGGCGCCTCCGCGAGCAGGTCGGCGGTCGCGTCACGCAGCGCCTTCAGCGGCTCGCCCTCGCCGTGGGCCGCGAGCTCTTCCTTCGACGCCCACGACTCGATGAGGTACACCTTCTCCTTCGAGGTGTGGAAGGCGTACTTCTCGCAGCCCGGCTCGGCGTGCACGCTGGGCGCACCGGCGGTCAGCGCCTCCAGGAGGGCGTCCTTCTGCCCTTCCTTCGGGGTGTACTCGACGAAGATCACGATCGACATGCTTGCTCCTTCTCCGGCGACGGCCGGCTGCTGGCGTTACTTGGACTTGTTCGGACCGGCGAATCCGAAGAGGTAACCGGCGACCTTGCGCATCTGGATCTCCTCCGCGCCCTCGGTGATCCGGTACCGGCGGTGATGACGGTAGATGTGCTCGAACGGCATGTGCCGGCTGTAGCCGACACCGCCGTGGATCTGCATTGCGCGATCCGCAGCATCGCAGCAGAACCGGTTGGCGCGGTAGTTGCACATCGCCACCTTATCGCTGACCTCGAGGTGGTGGCGCTCGTCCAGCTCGGACGCCGTCTGCCGGATCAGGGCGCGCAGCATCTCCGCCTCCGTCGCCAGCTCGACCAGGGGCCACTGCACCGCCTGGCGTCGTGCCAGCGGCTCACCGAAGGTGACGCGCTTGCGTGCGTACTGGACGGCGAGATCGATGCAGTGCTCCCCCGCGCCGAGGCTCGACGCGGCCTGCCGGATGCGGTTCTCGTGCACGAAGCCCTGAGCGACGTCGAGGCCGTGCCCCTCCTCGCCGACGATCGCCGAGCTCGGCACGCGGACGTCGCGCAGCGAGACGTCGGCGTGGTCGGAGGGCATGTTGAACGTCCAGCGGAAGAAGTCGACGCTGAACCCTTCGGTGCTGGTCGGGACCAGGAACGCGGTGATGCCGCGAGCCTCGCCGTCCTTGCCCGAGGTCCGCGCGAAGATCACGTCGTGGCTGGCGCGGTGCATGCCGGTGTTCCAGCGCTTCGCGCCGTTGATGATCCAGTCGTCGCCCTCGCGAACCGCCTGGGTCTCCATCCAGGTCGCGTCCGAGCCGTGGTCTGGCTCGGTCAGGCCGAACCCGATGCCGGCCTGGCCGGTCAGGCACTTCTCGATGAGCTCGTCCTTCTGCTCCTGGGTGCCGAACTTGGTGAGCATGTGGACGCCGGAGTGGTTGCCGACGATGGACGACTCGTCCTGCAGGTCGTTGTGCAGACCGAGGCCCTTGCGCGCCAGGTGCTCGCGGATGATCGCCATCTCGAGGTTGGTCGACTCGTTGCCGCCGACCTCCTTGGGCAGGTCGTGCCGGAAGAACCCGGCCTTGTCGGCGCGGTTCTTCATCTCCCGCAGCAGGTCCTCCCACTCGCGTCGCGGGATGCCGCCGTTCTCCCAGTCGGTGCGTTCGTACTCGCGCCGATGGTCGAAGAATCGCTCGTTGTCGTCCTGCGCCTGCAGGGGCTTGATCTCGCGCTCGATGAACTGGTCCATCCGCGCGAGCAGGTCCTTGGTGCTCTCGGCCACCTGGTTGGTCGTCATGTCCTCACTCCGTTCGCCGTGCCCATTCCCACACAGACCTGACTGACTTGTCAACTTACCGTAGGGACAGGCAAGGTGAACGGCATGACCCACGACCCCAAGACTGCGCGCCTGCTGCCGGCGCTGGCCACGCGACTGAGCGACGCGTGGCAGCGGCCGGTGACCATCTCGGACATCGAACCGGTGTCGATGGGAGCGAGCAAGGCGATCTGGCGCTTCACGGCCACCTCCCCCGGACACGATCCGGTGCGGCTCGTGCTGCGCGCGGACCCGCCGGAGGCACCGAAGCCCGAGCGGATGGCGCTCGAGGCCGCGGTCCTCACCGCGGCCCACGCCCAAGGGGCGCCCGTGCCGGGCGTGGTCGTCGCGGGCGCCGACGACGGGATCGGGTCGCCGCACGTGATCATGGAGTGCGTGGTCGGTGAGACGCTGCCGCAACGGATCCTGCGCGATCCCGCGGTGCGCGCCGATCCCGCCACGCTCGCTCGGGAGCTGGGCGCCGCTATCGCGACCGTCCATCGGATTCCCCGGGAGGCCGCAGGACTGCCGGAGGTCGACGACGTCGCCGACTTCGAGGTCCAGTACCGCAAGGGAGCGCCGTCCCCCGCGATGGAGCTCGGGTGGCGATGGCTGCGCGAGAACCCGCCGGCGCGGCACGGAGCGGTCGTCGTGCACGGCGACTTCCGCCACGGCAACATCATCGTGCACGAGGGACACCTCGCCGCGCTGCTGGACTGGGAGCTGGCGCATATCGGCGATCCGCTCGAGGACCTCGGATGGGTGAGCACCAAGGCGTGGCGATTCGGCGGCGCGGCACCGGTGGGCGGCTTCGGAGAGGTCGCGGATCTGCTCGACGGGTACGCCGGGGTCGCCGGGTGGCGGCCGGCGGAGCTGGACGTGCTCTGGTGGTCGGTCTACGGCTCCATCAGATGGGGCATCATGTGCCGGCGCCAGGCGGCACGTCACCTGGAGGGGGACGAGCAGTCCCTCGAGCTGGCGTTGATCGGGCGGCGGTTCGCCGAGAACGAGTTCGACGTGCTGGTAGCGCTCGGGCTCGCCGAGCCGCACGCGGCCGATGCCGGGGCCCGGTCGTCCGCGGCCGAGGGCGCGGGGACGATGTTCGGCGCCCCGACGGTCACCGACATCCTCGACGCGATCGTCGACGAGCGCGCCGAGAGCACCGTCTACAGCGATCGGCTGCTGCGCAGCGCGCTCAACGTCGTACGTCGCGAGCTCGTCGACGGCCGGCGGCACGAGGACGACCTGGCCGCGGCCCTGCAGCGGGCCGGCTACCGCACCGAGGCCGACCTCGCCGACGCGATCCGCGCCGGCGAGCCCGTCACCGACGCGATGGTGGATGCCGTGCGCGCGGGCGTCGAGGGTCGGCTGCTCGTCTGGAATCCCAAGTATCTCGGGTATCCGGCGCCGTCCGAGGCCTTCCGCGTGAGCGGCCCGTCCGGATCCGAGCGGGTGCTGGACTAGCCGGAGATGCGCTGGGCGCCCTCCCAGTAGGGCGCCTTCAGCCGCCGCTTGAACAGCTTGCCGGTGTCCTCTCGGGGCAGCTTCTCCTCGAACACCACGACCTTCGGGACCTTGTACGCCGCGAGCGTCTCGCGCACGTGCCGTCGGACGTCGTCCTCCGTCAGCTGCGCACCCGCCTTCGGTTGCACGTGCGCCGCCAGAGCCTCGCCCATGTCCGGGTCGGGGATGCCGAACACTGCGACATCCTCGACGCCGTCGAGGTTGTGCAGGCCCGCCTCGATCTCCGCCGGGTAGATGTTGACCCCGCCGGAGATCACCATGTCGTTGGCTCGGTCGGAGAGGTACAGGAAGCCCTCCTCGTCGACGTGCCCGATGTCGCCGACCGTGAAGAAGTCGTCCCACGCCATCTCGCGGCGCTTCTCGTCATTGCCGATATAGGTGAAATCCGGCCAGAAGCCGCCGGGCCGTCCGTACACCATCCCGGTCTCGCCGGCGGGCACCTCCTCACGCGTCGCGGGGTCGACGATCGCGATGCGGCAGTCGCGCCACGGCCGGCCGACGGTGCCGGGGTGCGCGAGGGAGTCTGCGCTGTCGGCGTACGTCCAGGCGCCGCCCTCCGAGCCGCCGTAGTACTCGTAGATGATCGGCCCGAGCCAGTCGATCATCGCCTTCTTGAGGTCCGACGGGCACGGGGCCGCGGCATGCACGATCGCCTTCAGGCTCGAGACGTCGTACGCCGCCCGCTCCTCCTCCGGCACGGCGAGCAGCCGACGGAACATCACCGGCACCATCTGCGTCGAGGTGATCTTGTACTGGTCGACCATCCGCATGAACTCCGTCGGGCTGAAGCGCGGCATGATGTGCGTGGTGACGCCCAGCGACACCGCCCAGATGAAATGCACGTTCGGCGACGAGTGGTACATCGGCGCGGGAACCAGGGTCGACTCGCCGGGCTGGAACTTCAGCAGGTCCATGACCGCGGCGGCCAGCTCGGGAACCCAGGCCGGATCCATCGGGTCGCGCATGATGCCCTTGGCGAGACCGGTCGTCCCGGAGGTGTAGATGACGCTGGACGGCGGCACCGGGTTCGGGTCGAGGACGGGTGCGGACTGCGTCGCGAGCTCCTCGAGCGTGGTGTGGTCGCCGGTGGCCCCCACGTCGCCGAGCCCGTAGGCGGCCGCGACCTCGGGAGCGGTGACGGCCTCGATGATCTGCACGTGGTCGGGCTTGTGCCGCAGCACCGGCCCCAGCAGATCGGTGTGCACGATGGCCACCTTGACCCCGCTGTTGCTGAGCAGGTGGCGCAGGTCGTCGCCGGTCCAGTGCCAGTTGACCGGCACCGGGACGGCGCCGATGAAGCCGCCGGCCAGCGTGGCCTCCACGAAGCCGACCTCGTTGCGCATGACGATCGCGTAGCGGTCGTTCTGCTGCATTCCGAGGCCGCTCAGGCCGCCGGCGATGCGGGCCGCTCGCTCCTTGACCTCGGCTATCGGTCGCGGGGTGTCTCCGGTGTAGACGAGCGGTTCGGTCACGACGAGCCTCCGAGTTGACGCCCTGATCAGTTGCGCCTCAACCTAACCGGTGCCGCGGGAGTTGTGAACCCCCTCACATGTCAGCGGCCCGCGTAGCGTCGAAGGTGCTGCTCCACGGATCCGTACTCGTTCTCCACGGCGGTGAGCCGCTTGAAGTAGTGCCCGACCGCCAGCTCCTCGGTCATGCCCATCCCGCCGTGCAGCTGGACCGCTTCCTGCCCCACGAGCTTCGCGGCCCGGGCGACGGTGACCTTCGCGGCGGAGACGGCACGATGACGCCGCTCCGCCGTGCCGTCCAGCGCGCCGTAGGCGATCTCGGCCGCCGCGGAGGCCTGCTCGACGTGCAGGTACATGTCGACCATGCGGTGCTGCAACGCCTGGAACGAGGCGATCGGGCGCCCGAACTGCTCGCGCTGCTTGGTGTAGCCGACGGTGTCGTCGAGCAGCTTGCGCATACACCCCACCGCCTCGCTGCACACCGCCGCGGTGGCCGCGTCGACGGCCAGATCGATCGCGTCCCACGCCTCCCCCTCGGCCCCGATCAGCGCGTCGGCGCCGATCCGCACGTCGCGCAGCGCGATGTCGGCGGCCGGCCGGTCGTCGTAGGTGCGCAGCCGGTGCAGCACGAGGCCCGCGGGGGCGCTCTCCCCCATCGACACGCGGAAGACGCTGAGACCGTGGCGATCTCGTCGCCCACCGTCGGTGCGCGCGATCACCAGCAGGTCGGTGGCGATCGGCGCCGTGGTGACGATCGACTTCGCACCGCTCAGCAGCCATCCGTCGCCGTCCCGTCGCGCGGTCGTCGTGACGTCGTGGAAGCAGTAGCCGCCGGCCGGCTCCAGGCCGGCGACCGCCCAGATCGCCTGTCCCGAGGCGATCTGCGCGAGCGCGTCGTACGACGACTCGCCCGCGAGCGCGTGCAGCAGGGTCCCCGCGAGCACGACGGTGTCGACGTACGGCTCGACCACCAGCGCGCGCCCGAGTGCCTCGGTGATCACCAGCGACTCGGCCGCCCCGCCGCCGTCGCCGCCGGCCTCGATCGGCAGTGCGGCGCCCAGCACGCCCAGCCGGTCGGCCAGGTCTCGCCATACCTGCGGTTGCCATCCCGCGCCGTTCTTCGCGGCGTCCCGGCTCGCCTCGAGGTCGTAGCTCGTGGAGAGGTAGCGGGTGAGGTACTGACGCAGCTGATCGTGCTCGTCGGTGAGCTGAATAGTCATGAGAGCCCCCAACGAGCCTTGGCGATGATGTTGCGCTGGATCTCGTTGCTGCCCGCGTAGATGGACCCGGCGCGGTCGTTGAAGTACCGGCTCGAGGCGGCCGCCTGCCAATCCTGGCCCGCCACGTATCCGTCGTCCGGCGGCACGAAGTTGACCACCGGGCCGCCGGGCTTGGTGGCGTGCGGCTGGTACGCGCGCCCGATCGGCCCGGCGGTCTCCAGCGCGAAGTGCGTGAGGTCCTGGCTGAGCTCCGTCGACAGGATCTTCTGCATCGACGACGCGGTGCCCGGGTCGGCGCCGCTGGTCAGCGCGGCGAGCACCCGCCGCTCGAGCGCGTCCAGCACGTCGATCCTGATCTCGAGCTCGGCGAGGCGCCGTACGAACGAGGGGTCCTCCGACAGCGGCCCGCCGTCGGGCCCGGTCTGCGACGCGGCCTGCTCGCGGATCGCGTCGGCGCGCACCTTCAGCCCCGGGGAGGCGGCCGATCCACCCCGCTCGAACAGCAGCAGGTACTTCGCGACGCTCCAGCCGTCATCGACCTCCCCCAGCACGTTCGCGAGCGGGACGCGGACGCCGTCGAAGAACACCTGGTTCTGCACCCGCTCGCCGGAGGACATCACCAGCGGCTGCACCTCGATGCCCGGGCTGGTCATGTCGATCAGCACGAAGGTGATGCCGCGCTGCTTGGTCTCGCCGCGCGACGTGCGCACCAGGCAGAAGATCCAGTTCGCCTCCGTCGCGTGCGTCGTCCAGATCTTGCTGCCGGTCACGACGAGGTCGTCGCCGTCGATCTCCCCGCGGGTCGCCAGCGCGGCCAGGTCCGAGCCCGCCTCGGGCTCGGAGTAGCCCTGGCAGAAGAACACCTCGCCGGTCAGGATGCGCGGCAGGAAATAGTCCTTCTGCTCCTGCGTCCCGTAGCGCATGATCGCGTACGAGACCATCCGGATGCCCATCGGCGACAGGCCGGGCGCGCCGGCCAGCGTGAGCTCCCGGCTGAAGATGTAGTGCTGGGTCGGCGACCAGTCGCAGCCGCCGTACTCGACCGGCCAGGACGGCGCGGCCCAGCCACGACCGCGCAGGATCTCCTGCCACTGCATGCTGGCCTCGTGGTCGGGATACACGCTCGTGGAGAGCCGGCCGGCCCTCCGCAGGTCGTCGGTCAGGTGCTCGTCCAGGAAGGCGCGGACTTCGTCCCGAAAGGCGATCTCGTCCTCGGTCAGCGTCTCGTCCACCGGCGTGCTGGCATGGGTCATCCCGCCATTGTGCATAAACCTGACACGTATGTCACGTTCACCCCGCGCGGACCGCCCGCTACGCGCCCTCGTCGTCGGCGGAATCCGGCTGCGCGCCGTGCACCGCGGCCTCGAGGGTCGCACCCTGTACGAGCAGCGCGCGGCCCCGGTCGTAGTCGTCCTCAGCGTTGTAGGCCAGCACGCCGACCAGCGCCCCGTCGGTTCCGTACCAGGCGGTGAAGCCACCGGGCCGCTCGACGATCTGCACCGCGTCGAACCCGTCTCCCCAGGCGGAGTACATCAGGGTGTGCTCACCGAGCTGGGTCCAGAAGCCGGGCACCGCATCCCACCGGGCCTCGGTGCCGGCGGCGTCCGCCCCGGCGACCTGCCCCATGGAGTCCGCGTCGTCCCAGTGCTCGACCGGCAGTGGCCGGCCGGTGAGCGCGTTCTCGGCGCGAGCCGCGTCCCCGACGGCGTACACGCCGTCGACCAGCGTGCGCATGTGGCTGTCGACGACGACGCGTCCCTCGTGCAGCTGCAGCGCGGCGGGGTCCAGGAAGCCGGTGGCCGGCGCGGCGCCGACGGCGGCGAGGATCAGGTCCGGCTCGAGCGTCGTCCCGTCGCTGAGGTGCAGCGTCCGCGGCGCGTGCAGCGACCCGATCTCGGTACCCGCCCGCACGTCGACGCCGTAGCCGCGCAGGATGCCCGCGATCACGCCGGCCGCGTGCTCTCCCAGGCGGCTCTGCTGGGGCGCGGGCTCGGGGCTGATCATGGTGACGTCGATGCCGCGCATCGCCAGGGAGATCGCGGCCTCGCAGCCGATGAAGCCCGAGCCGATCACCGCGGCGGTACGCGCGTGGCCGGCCGCCTCGTGCAGCCGTTGCAGGTCGGCGAACGACCGCAGGTAGTACAGCTCGGACCCGTCGGGTACGTCCGGCAGCGGCTTCGAGCTGCTGCCCGGTGCGAGCACCAGCTTCGTGAAGGACACCTGCTGCTCCCCGAGCCGGACGACCCGCGAGTCGAGGTCGACCCCGGTCACGGTGGCGCCGAGGCGCACCTCGACGTCCGCCGGCGCGTCGAGCGGTGGGGCTCGGGCGGGGCCGGCGCACGCAGCTTCTCCTTGCTCAGCGGCGGCCGGTCGTACGGCGGCACGTGCTCGCCGGTGAGCAGCAGGACCGGCGTCGGCCCGCCGGCCGCGATGTACGCGTTCGCCGCGCCGACCCCGCCCGGACCGCTACCGATGATGACCAGCTCGTAGGTGTCCATGGCTACACCGCGTGCGGCTGCCCGTCGCGCCAGTCGTGCACGTCGGTGTCGGTCATGTCGCCGGCGCGGGAGAAGTACAGGCCGAAGCCTCGCTCGTTGAGCAGGCCCTCGTGGATCGGGAACGCCTGCGCGGCGCCGACCTGCCGGATGAAGTCGATGTGCTCCTTCAGCGCCGCCCAGGGACCCATGATCGGCAGGGCGAGGACGTCGATCCCGCCGGGGGACGCCGCCAGGGAGTCGCCCGGGTGGAACAGCGTCGGCTCGCCCTCGCTGCGCAGCACGATGCCGACGTTGCCGATCTGCGGGATGTCGCGGTGGATGACCGCGTGCTCTCCGCCGACCGCCTCGACGCGGACGCGGCCGACGCTCGTGGCGTCACCGCTGGGCAGCGCGACCGCCCCGGGCAGGTCGACCGCGTCGGGTACCGAGGGCTCGACGAGCACGCGCGCGTCCGGGTTGGCGGCGAGCAGCGCCGGCAGATGCTGGGGATCGACGTGGTCCGGGTGCTGGTGGGTGACCACGACGGCGTCCAGTCCGGTCAGGCCGTGCCAGGCGTCGGCGAAGCTCCCGGGGTCGATCAGGATCCGCGCGCCGGCGGTCTCGACGAGGACGGCCGCATGGCCGAGATGGGTGATCTTCATGCACTTCACCGTACCGACGATCGCGCGCTATGCTCCGGCAAATTACCTAGCAGTGCTAACGATCTGATGGAGGATTGTCATGAAGCTCGACAGCAACGTCTCGGCCGTCGTCACCGGAGGCGCGTCGGGGCTCGCGCGCGCGACGGCGACGGCCCTGGCGGAGCAGGGCGTCAAGGTCGCGATCTTCGACCTCAACGAGGACGGCGGCAAGCAGGTCGCCAAGGAGATCGGCGCGACGTTCCACAAGGTCGACGTCACCGACGAGGACAGTGCGGTCGCCGGGTTCGAGGAGGCGCGCGCCGCCAACGGCCAGGAGCGGATCCTCGTGCACTGCGCGCAGGTCTCTCGCGGCGGGAAGACCCTGCGGCGCAACCGCGACACCGGCGAGCTCACCCGGCTGCCCACCGAGGACTTCGCCTTCTCCGCGGAGGGCATCCTCGTCGCGTCGTACCGGATGGCATCGCTGTCGGCACTGGGCATGGCGGGCCTGGAGCCGATGGAGGACGACGAGCGCGGGTGCATCACGCTGACCGGCTCGGTCGCGGCGCAGGACGCGCAGATCGGCCAGATCTGCTACGGATCGGCGAAGGCCGGCGTCGCGGGCCTCGCGCTTCCGCTGGCGCGCGACCTGATGGATCTGGGCATCCGCGCCAACACCATCCTGCCCGGCATCTTCGAGACCCCGCCGATGCTGGCCGTGAAGGACCGCGCGCCGCAGGTCTTCGAGGGGCTGAACCGCTCGGTGCCGTTCCCGAAGCGGCTCGGACGCCCGAGCGAATTCGCCTCGCTGGTGCTCGAGCTCAACCGCAACTGCTACTTCAACGGCCAGGTCATCCGGCTCGACGGCGCGATCCGGATGCCCCCCAAGTAGTCCTCCGCGCGTCGGCCGGCCCGGCTCGCTCGCCTCAGCCCGCGGTGGCGAACAGCAGGGGCACCTGCTGCTCGGCCGTGGTGAGCGAGCCGTGCTGGCCGACCAGCCGCGACAGCATCGGCTCGGCCCGCGACCGGACCACCGCGCTCCGGCCGGCCAGCGCGGCCACCACGTCGCCGATGCGCGCCCGCACGGCGTCGTCGACCGGGCCGAACCACCCGTTGCCGATCGCCTCCTCCCGCGAGACCACCCACGCGTGCGGACCCAGCGTCTCCCGCCAGGCGGCGAGCACGTCGTCGGCCGCGCCGTCGCGGACGTAGACGTGCCGCGCCCGCGGATCGCCGCCGAGCGCCTCGACCCCGTCCTGCAGCTCCGGAACGAGATCGGCGTCGATGCGCTCCTCGACGGCCACCATGCCGTGGTCACCGGTGATCAGCAGCTGCCCGTCCCGCGGCAGCGACTCGGCGATCATCACCGCGAGCCGGTCGATCAGCCGCAGCTGGTTCCGCCACGGCACGGAGCCGGGACCGTGCAGATGGCCGAGGGTGTCGAGGTCGGCGTGGTAGGCGTAGCACAGCCGCCGGCCCGACCCGCCGACGCCGGCCGCAACCTCCGCGACGAGGTCGCCGAGGGCGACCGCACCGCGGTAGTCACCGCCGCGCAGCGCCGCCCGGCTGAGCCCCGAGCGCCGGAACGCGCGCGGGCCCACGATCGAGGTCGCGATTCCGGCCCCCGCCGCGATCTCCCAGACGGTCGGCTGCGCCTGCACCGTCTCCGGGACGACGGTGTCGCGCAGATCGACGTGCTGGTCGACGCCGTGCCGCGCCCAACGCAGCGTGTCGATCATCGTCCCGTCGTCCGCGCGCATCGCGATCCCGAGCACGCCGTGCGCGCCCGGCGGCCGGCCGGTTCCCAGGCTGGTCAGGCTGATCGACGTGCTCGACGGGAAGCCCGCGGTCAGCGGGCCGAGGTCGCGCACCGAGCTCAGGAACGGCGCGTCGCCGGCGTGCGCGGCGAGCAGCTCGCTGCCCAGGCCGTCGACGAGCAGCACCGCGACCGCGCGGGCCGGTGGGATCGGGAGGGCCGATGCACCGGCGAAGGACGGCACCTCGAGGGCGCGGAGCACGGCCGGCATCACCTCGGCGAGCGAGCGGTCGCCGTAGCTGGGCAGGAAGGCTGTCATGACAGCCAATCTGGCACGGATCCCGGCGCGCTGCCCATCGCGGGTTCCCGGCGCGCGGCGATTGCGACCCCCGCGGGTGCGGCGCTCGGCCGTCAGTAACGTGAGGGCCACCACGCCCGGCGACCTCGCCGGAGCCCGCTGACTATCGAGGAGAATCTATGCCTGGCCCACTGACTGGACTTCGAGTTGTCGAGCTCGGCGGCATCGGCCCGGGACCGCACGGCGCGATGCTGCTGGCCGACCTGGGCGCGGACGTCGTCCGCGTCGAGCGCCCATCGGGCGGGCTGAAGATCGGGCCCGAGGGATCGATCGAGTGGGGACGCCGGGGCGTGCGCTCCGTCGCCGCCAACGTGAAGACCGAGGACGGGCTGGCTCTGGTCAAGGCGCTGATCGCCAAGGCCGACGTCGTCATCGACGGCTTCCGTCCCGGCGTCACCGAACGGCTGGGCTACGGCCCGGACGACTTCGCGGACTCGAACCCCGGGCTGATCTACGCGCGGATGACCGGGTGGGGCCAGGACGGTCCGCTGGCGTCGTCGGTCGGGCACGACATCAACTACATCGGTCTCACCGGCGCCCTGCACGCGATGGGGACCCCCGACGCGCCGCCCGCTCCCCCGCTGAACCTGGTCGGTGACTTCGGCGGCGGGTCGCTGTACCTGGTGCTCGGCATCCTCGCGGCACTCTTCGAGCGACAGTCCTCGGGCCGCGGCCAGGTCGTGGACGCGGCCATCGTCGACGGCGTGGCCTCGCTGAGCCAGCCCATCTGGTCGCTGCTGGCCAACGGTGCCTGGCGGAACCGGCGCCAGGACAACATCCTCGACGGGGCCGCGCACTTCTACCGCACGTACACCTGCTCGGACGGCAAGTTCGTCGCGGTGGGCGCGATCGAGCCGCAGTTCTACGCCGACCTGGTGACGGGCCTGGAGCTCACCGGCATCCCGCCGCAGCTGGACAAGAGCACCTGGCCGGAGATGTCGGAGAAGCTGGCCGCCATCTTCGCCACGCGGACCCGCGACGACTGGGCCGCGCACTTCGCCGGTACGGACGCCTGCGTGACGCCCGTGCTCGACTTCGACGAGGCGGCCCAGAACGAGCACCTGCGGGCGCGCGGCTCGGTCATCGAGCTGGCGGGCACGCCGCAGGCCGGCCCGGCACCGCACTTCTCACGGAGCGCTCCGGGGCTGCCGAGCACCCCGGGCCCGGCCGGGGAGGGAAACGACTCGGTCGTGGCCGATTGGGGCATCACCCTCTAGCCGAGGGGCGAGCCTCTGGCCGATGGCGCCGGTTAGTGGTGAACTGAGGGTGTGGATGCGCAACGCAGCACTCCAGACGACGGATTGCGATTCCACCTGCCGAGCCCTCCGGCACGGCCCGGTGATCGCCCCGATTTCTCGTATCTGCCGATTCCACCTGCCGGCGCCGTCCCGAGGCCCGATCCGGCCGTCGCGGCGGCCGACATCCCGGACTACGCCTATTCGCTGGTGCGGGTCCTGGACGACGACGGGCGGGCCGTCGGGGACTGGGCGCCCTCCGTCGGCGCCGAGGAGCTGCGCGCCGGGCTGCGCGCGATGGTGCTCACCCGCGCGTACGACGCGCGCATGCTCACCGCGCACCGCCAGGGCAAGACCTCGTTCTACATGCAGTGCACCGGCGAGGAGGCGTTCGCCGTCGGCCACGCGCTGGCGCTGCGGCCCGGCGACATGTTCTTCCCGACGTACCGCCAGCAGGGCTGGCTGATCGCGCGCGGGTGGCCGCTGGTCAGCATGATGTGCCAGGTGCTCTCGAACGAGCGTGATCCCTTGCACGGCAGGCAGATGCCGATCATGTACTCGGCGAAGGACGTCGACTTCTTCACCATCTCCGGCAACCTCGCGACCCAGTACGTGCAGGCGGTCGGCTGGGCCGTCGCGTCCTCGATCCGCGGCGACACGCGGATCGCGTCCGGAGTCGTGGGGGAAGGCGCGACCGCCGAGGCCGACTTCCATCACGCCCTGACGTTCGCCGCGACGTACCGCGCGCCGGTGATCCTCAACGTCGTCAACAACCAGTGGGCGATCTCCACGTTCCAGTCGATCGCCTCCGGCGAGCACACGACCTTCGCCGCGCGGGCGATCGGCTACGGCCTGCCCGCGCTGCGGGTCGACGCCAACGACTACCTGGCCGTGGTCGCCGCGACCCGCTGGGCCGCGGAGCGAGCCAGGGCCAACCACGGCGCGACCGTCATCGAGTGGGTCACCTACCGGGTGGCCGCCCACTCGACGTCCGACGACCCGTCGCGTTATCGCCCGGCCGACGAGTCGGCTGCCTGGCCGCTCGGCGATCCGATCGATCGGCTGAAGCGGCACCTGATCGCGATCGGCGAGTGGTCGGAGCAGCAGCACGGCGAGCTCGTCGAGCAGGCCCGCGACGAGGTCCGGCGGGCCGCCAAGGAGGCCGAGCAGTACGGCTCGCTGCTGGACGAGCGCACCAGCCCCGCGCGGAGCATCTTCGACGACGTCTTCGAGGAGCTGCCCCCGCACCTGGTCGAGCAGCGCCGCTGGATGGAGGGCTTGCGATGACGGCCATGTCGATGAACCAGGCGCTGCGCTCGGCCATGGACGTGATGCTCGAGCGCGACGACCGCGTCGTGGTGTTCGGCGAGGACGTCGGCTACTTCGGTGGGGTGTTTCGCTGCACCGACGGCCTGCAGGCGAAGTACGGCACCAGCCGGGTGTTCGACACGCCGATCGCCGAGGGCGGCATCATCGGGCTCGCGGTCGGGATGGGCGCCTACGGGCTGCGCCCGGTCGCCGAGATCCAGTTCGCCGACTACGTCTATCCCGGGCTCGACCAGATCATCTCCGAGGCGGCCCGCCTGCGCTACCGCTCCAGCGCCGAGTACACCGCGCCACTGGTGGTCCGGATGCCCTGCGGGGGCGGGATCCACGGGGGCCAGACGCACAGCCAGAGCCCCGAGGGCATCTTCACGCACGTCTGCGGGCTCACGACGGTCATCCCGTCGAATCCCTACGACGCGAAGGGGTTGCTCATCTCGGCGATCGAGGACAACGACCCGGTCATCTTCCTCGAGCCCAAGCGGATCTACAACGGGCCGTTCGACGGCCACCACGAGGCGCAGATCCAGCCGTGGACCGATCATCCACTGGGAGAGGTGCCCGAGGGCTACTTCTAGGTCCCGCTGGGGAAGGCGGCGATCCGGCGGGACGGCGCCGACGTCACGGTGCTCGCGTACGGCACGATGGTGCACGTCGCGCTGACCGCCGCCCGCGAGTCCGGGGTGGATGCCGAGGTGCTCGACCTGCGCACGCTGCTGCCCCTCGACGTCGACGCGATCGTCGCGTCCGTCCGCAAGACGGGGCGCTGCGTGATCGTGCACGAGGCCACCCGCACCAGCGGGTTCGGCGCCGAGCTCGCGGCCCAGGTGCAGGAGCGCTGCTTCTACGACCTGGAGGCCCCGATCGAGCGGGTGACCGGATGGGACACGCCGTACCCGCACGCGCAGGAGTGGGACTACTTCCCCGGCCCGAAGCGGGTCGCCGCCGCGTTCGCCCGAGTCCTGGAGGCGTGATGGCCGAGTTCGCGATCAAGCTGCCGGACGTCGGCGAGGGTGTCGCCCAGGCCGAGGTCGTCACCTGGCGCGTGGATGTCGGCGACCTGCTCGAGGAGGACGAGCCGTTCGCCGAGGTGATGACCGACAAGGCCACCGTCGAGCTGCCCTCTCCCGTGTCCGGCACCGTGCTGCGCCTCGGTGCGAAGGTCGGCGACTTCGTGGCGGTCGGCGCGCCCCTGCTCTGGGTCGACCTCGCGACGGAGAGCGCATCCGACCCGCGGCCGGCGCTGCCCGGGGCACCGCCCGTCACCGAGGCGGCGTCCGTGACCGACGCGCCGCCGGTGACCGATGCGGCGGCCGCGACACCCCCGGCGGACGTGGCGTCGCGCATCCCTGCCGGCGATCGACGTGCCCTCGCCGCACCCGCCGTTCGCAAGCGAGCCAGGGATCTGGGCATCGATCTCGCCGCCGTCCGCGGCACCGGTCCGGACGGACGGGTGCTGCACGCAGACCTCGACGCGCAGCTCGTCGCAGCGCAGGGCGGCCGCCACCCGCGAGCGCCGTCCCGCCCCGCCGACGGCGTCGAGCGCACCCGGCTCACCGGCCTGCGGCGGAACATCGCCCGGCGGATGCAGGAGGCGCACCAGATCCCGCACTTCACGTATGTGGAGGCGGTCGAGGTCGACGCCCTGGAGGCATTGCGCGCGCGCCTGAACGCGTCGGGCGACGGGCGGCCACACCTCACCCTGCTGCCGTTCCTGGTGCGGGCCGTGACGCTGGCGCTCGCCGATCGGCCCGAGCTCAACGCGCGGTACGACGCCGCCTCGGAGACGCTCGAGCGATTCAATGACGTCCACCTGGGCATCGCCACCCAGACGCCTCATGGACTGATGGTGCCGGTGCTGCGGAACGCGCAGGACGGGGACCTATGGAGCCACGCTGCGGAGATCGCGCGGCTCGCCGAGTCGGCCACCCGCGGCACGATCACCCTGAGCGAGCTGACCGGCTCGACGATCACGATCACCAGCCTGGGCGCCCTCGGCGGAGTGGTCAGCACACCGGTCATCAACGCTCCCGAGGTGGCCATCATCGGCGTGAACCGGATCAGCGACGAGCTGCGGCTCGTCGACGGCCGGCCGCAGAACCGGTCGGTGATGAACCTGTCGTCGTCGTTCGATCACCGCATCGTCGACGGGGCCGTCGCCGCGCAGTTCATCGCCCACATCAAGGAGCTGCTGCAGACGCCTGCGCTGCTGTTCATCGGCCGATGACGGCGCGGGCGCGCAACACACCCGCGCGCAGCGTACCTCGGTCTTCGGCGATCGGGCGACTGAGTCCTGGAGGGGCGCCGAGCGTCCGGCACCGGCTACGAGACGGTGACGTCCCGGCACGTGGTCAGCTGGTCGGTGCCGCTCCCGAAGTTGATCGCGAACATGCACACCGAGTGCTTGCCGGGGCCCGCGTTGAGCCGGGTGAGCACGCCGTGCTGGCCGCCGACGCCGTACGGATAGAGGTACTCGCTCGGCAGCGACGCGGACGAGTAGGCCGTGACCGTGCCGTCGACGGTCCACATGATCGTCACCGGCGTGCCGAAGGCGGACTGGTCGAACGCCCACCCGACCGCAGTGATGCCCCCGGCGCTGTCGGTGATGGTGAAGTCGCCCCGCGGGTCGTAGATCGACTCAGGAGGCACGGTGACGGTCCGGCAGCTGGTCCACACGTTCTTGCCGAAGCCGATGTTCACGACGTACAGGCACAGCTGGTGCGGACCGCCGGTCGCGGCCGCGAAGGAGGCCTGGATGCCGTGCGCGCCGGGGATCCCGTACGGAGCGAGGCTCGGGGTGGCCGCGTTGGCGATCGGGGTACCGACGAGCCTGCCGTCCCATGCCAGCCACGTCGCGGTCGAGGCGTAGAGGTTGCTGGGGTCGTACGCGTAGCCGGTGACCTTGACGATTCCGTCGGCCGAGACCGTGGTGCCGGTGACGTAGCCCTGGGGGTCGTCGCGCTCCGGATGCTCCTGGACGTACACGTCGATGCAGGACACGCCGTACTGCGCCGACCCCGCTCCGTAGTTGGGCAGGTTCAGGCACGCCCGGTGGTAGCCGGTGTTCGTCGGCGACCAGGCCGCGAAGAACCGGTGGTTGCCGGGGATGCCCATCGCGGCCAGCTCGGGCGACGGCAGCGCGGCGATGGTGGACGTGCTGCTCGCTCCGCCGTCGATCGAGACCGTCACGGGCATCGCCCAGGCGAGGTTGTTGCCGTCGAAGGCCCAGCCGTCGAAGTAGACGGTGCCGCTCTGCTCGAAGGCGCCGACCGCGCTGGTCGGGTTGTCGTAGCCGGGGATGGACGGCGGGTTGGCGCGAGACGCGGCGACGACCTGCTTCGTGGTGAAGGTCGAGGCGTCGCGCATCGCGGCGAACGTGGCGCTGTTGTCCGGGCCGGTGGACAGGACCGCGCCGAGGAGCTTGTCGCTGAAGCCGACCGAGTGGATCGCCGGTCCGCCGGTCCAGCTCGAGTCATTGCCCCAGCCCTGCTTGGCCCCGTGGTCCCCGTCCAGGGTGTTCCAGCCGAAGTACTGGTTGAAGCCGTCCGAGCCGTACGTCGTCGAGCCGCGCATCGCGTCCATCAGCCATCCGGCGACGAGCGGGTCGTTGCTCATCCGCCACATGAAGGTCGCCATGTCGCAGGCGCTCACGCGGGTCGCGCCCCAGTAGCCCGGGCGGCTCGGGTTGTTGTAGGTGTTGCTGAGCCCGTAGACCGAGGCGATGTTCCCGGTGATGTCGGCGCGCCAGTACTTGCTGGCGATCGCGTCGTCGCTGTAGGCGATCATGTAGCGCAGCTCGTTCGACAGCCCCGCGGGCAGGCTGCCGCCGTACGCGCGGAGGTAGTAGGCGGCCTCGAAGAGCTTGAACAGCGACTCGCTGGCCACCGGCGTGTGGCAGTTCGCCGTCGAGCCCACCAGCTGGCCGGTGGCTCGGTCGATCACGGCGACGTACTGCGTGATGCCCTTGCTCGCGGCGCTCGAGACGCCGGACGAGATCGCGGCGGGGACGTCGGCGAGGGTCGCCGAGGCCGGTTCGGGCTGCCGGCCGAGGGCACCGACCGCGAGCGCGCAGACGGCGATGACGACGGCCGCGCCGGCGCGGACGAACCGCGGGTGCCTCATGCGGCGATCTCGATCGAGCTGAGCGACTGGACCAGCAGCAGGTCGTCGTACGCCGCGGGAGGCGCCGCCACGGCGACGGTCACCGCCCGCTTCGCGGGCGTGATGACCAGCAGCCGCCAGGTCTGCACGCCGTCCGAGATCGCCTCGCTCATCGCGGCGTCCAGCGCGTGCGGGATCGTCACCTTGCCGAAGCGCGCCGCGGGCGCCACCGTCTTCAGCTCGGCGATCGCGTCGGTGCTCTGCGCGGCCGTCGACGACAGGGTGATCGTGCCGGTCCGGCCGGTCGCGGGACCGGTGCCGGTGAAGGTCGGCGGCGCGGTGGAGGTCTGCGCGAATCCGCCGGGCGTCTGGATGGTGACGCCGTCGAGTGTGGCGCTGCCGGTGCCGGCCTCCTTGATCGGCCCGAGCACCAGCAGCGGCGGGAACTGCTCCTGGCCGGCCTTCGGCGACACCGTGGGCGGCACGCTCACCGTCGGCTCGATGGCGGTGGAGCCGGTCGGCGTGCCGCCGCTCGCGCTCGCGGTCGCGCTCGCGGACGGCGGCGCCGCGGCGCTGCCGCTCGGGGAGGCGCCGGCCGGGCTGGACGAGGCCGTGACGCCCGGCTCGGACGCGCCCGGCGCCGCGCATCCGGTCGCGGTCAGCGCGACGAGCAGCAGGACGGTTGATCTCGATCGCCACGTGCGAGGCATCGACGCTCCTTCGGGCCCGTCACGGGGGCGACCGGCAGCCGTGGGGGGTACCGCTGCGCATTGAGGCTAACCCGGCGCCTCACGATCGCCCCACATGCGCGCGCGGCGCGGCAGGCCTAGGAGCACTCGCGCGGTCGGCGCTAGGATCCGAGGCATCCCGACGCGACGGACGACAGGACACCCATGACCACCGTTATCATCGCCGCGCACGACGAGGAATCGGTCATCGGCAGCTGCCTGGATGCGCTGCTCGCGCAATCCGATGGCCACCCGCTCGAGGTCGTCGTCAGCGCCAACGGCTGCTCGGACCGAACCGCGGACATCGCCCGGGAACGGCCGGTGACGGTGATCGAGCGCGCCGAACCGGGCAAGGCCGGCGCGCTGAACGCCGGCGACGCCGCCGCGTCCACCTTTCCGCGCATCTACCTGGACGCGGACATCGTCGTGCCGGACGGCGCGCTCCGCGACCTCTGCGCGGCTCTGGCCGCTCCGGGGGTGGCGGCGGCCGTGCCCCGCCGTCGCATCGACACGCGCGGTCGGCCCCTGCTCGTGAAGGCCTACTTCGCGATCAACGAGCGGCTGCCGGCGTTCCGCACCGGGCTGTTCGGGCGCGGCGTGATCGCGCTGAGCGAGGCGGGACGCGGCAGGTTCGAGCAGTTCCCGACGCTGATCGCCGACGACCTGTTCCTCGACTCGCTGTTCGCCCCGGCCGAGAAGGTGCAGGTGCCGACGGTCGAGATCCGCGTCGAGGCGCCGTACCGCACGCGGGACCTGCTCGCCCGGCTGATCCGGGTCCGCCGCGGCAACGCGCAGCTGCGCGCGGCGGCCGGCGCGGGTGACCTTGCGGCCGCCGTCCGGCCGTCGGCCAGGTGGTCCTGGCTCCGCGACGTCGTGCTGCGCGAGCCGCGGCTGGCCGTGGCCGCCGTCCCGTACGTCCTGATCACGGTCCTGGCCGGGGCGCTCGCGCGACGCGAGGGCGCCACCGGGTGGGGCCGCGACTCCTCGACCCGCGGAGCGAAGGGACCGGCCCGATGATCGTCAACATCTGCTTCCACGGCATTGGTACCTGCACGTCGGAGCGGGAACCGGGAGAGGCCCGCTACTGGGTCGCCGAGGCGACGTTCCTGAGCATGCTCGATGCCGTCGCCGGCGTCCCGAACGTCCGGCTGAGCTTCGACGACGGGAACCGCTCGGACGTCGAGGCGGCGCTGCCTGCCCTGCGCGAGCGCGGCCTGTCGGCGACCTTCTTCGCCCTGGCCGGCCGCCTGGACGATGCGGCGAGCCTCAGCGCCGAGGACCTCCGGGAGCTGCGCAGCGCGGGGATGACCATCGGGAGCCACGGCTGGGCACACGTGCCGTGGCGCGGGTTGAGCGACGCCGAGTCTCGCCGCGAGCTCGTCGACGCCCGTAGCGCCCTGGCCGAGGCCTGTGGCGCACCGATCGAGCATGCGGCCCTGCCGCTCGGGAGGTACGACCGCACGACGCTGCGGCGGCTGAAGGCCTGCGGGTACCGCACGGTATCCACCAGCGACCGCTACCCGAGCCTGCCCGGCTGGTGGCTGCAGCCGCGGTACAGCGTCACCGCCGCGGATTCGGTCGCGTCTCTGCGGCGCGTCCTGCCCGGTCGTCCGTCGGCGACCGCAGGCAGGAACTTCGTCGCGAGCGCCGTCAAGCGGCTTCGCTAGCCAACGAGGTCCCGGGGTCCGCCCGGCGATCGCGCCGCCGCGCCCACGCCACCAGCAGCCAGGCGAGCACCGCACCGACCGCCGCGCCGGAGAAGTTGCCGAGGACGTCCCGCAGGCTCGGCTGGCGGGACGGAATGACGATCTGCGCGATCTCCGCGGCGACCGAGAGCGCCAGGGCCAGGACCGTGCCGTGCCAGCGCCGCCGCGCGAGCAGGCTCAGCAAGCAGCCCAACGGCACGAACATCAGGATGTTGGCGGCAAACTCCACCCATCCCGAGCGGATGGCGGCCCACCCGGTAATCCCCTGGAGCCGCACTGTGAGCCAATTCACGATGCCGCCATAGGACACCGGTAGCATCAGCACCGCCACGACCACGACGCCATAGCCGATCAGTCCCACGGTCGCCCACCTGCGCATTCGGCGCTCGCTGGCAGGAGCGGCCGCTGACCTGGTCGGGCGCCTCATTACATGCGCCTTGCCTTGCGGGAAAGTAGATACACGAGTGACCCCCATCTCAACACCCGTACTATTACGGGTATTCCTGGGGATACTCCAATGCCCCCAATCCCCCACAAGGATAGTTATGACGTACCGCAATCCCTATAACCTCGTGCGGCGACGCCGCTTCGGACTCGCCTACCTCCTGGCCATGCTGCTCGCGGGCGGCGTTCTCGCCGCCATCCCCGCCGCCAACGCCGCACCGGCGGCCACCCAGGGCATCCTCGCCGACACGTTGACGCCCACCGTCGCCGCCGATCCCGACCGCGTCGGTGTCGAGCTCGGTGTCAAGTTCAGCCCGCAGCAGTCCGGGCAGGTGACCGCGCTGCAGTACTACCAGAGCGCCCAGTCGGCGGGCGTGACCCGCGCGACGCTGTGGAGCGCCAGCGGCGACGTCCTCGCCAAGGTGAACTTCCGGGCTTCGGGAAGCACCGGGTGGCGGACGGTCCCCCTGAAGACCCCGGTGAGCCTCGCCGCCGGCAAGACCTACGTGGCCTCGTACTTCGCCCCGAAGGGCGGCTACCCGTCCATCGAGGGCGACTTCGCCGCGCAGCGGACCCAGAACGGCTTCGCCCTGCCCGCCAACGCGGGCGTGTACACGTACGGGTCGAAGAGCTCGTTCCCGACCTCGAGCTGGAACAGCACCAACTACCTCGTCGACGTCGTGTACGCGCCGGTCGCCGGTGCCCAGCCGGCGCCCACGACCACGCCGGCGCAGCCGGCACCGACCACGACGGCCGCGCCCACCACCACCACGCAGCCGGCGCCCACGACCACGAAGCCGGCACCGACCACGACCACGGCCCAGCCGGCGCCCACGACCACGAAGGCGGCACCGACGACGACCACGGCGCCGTCCGGCAGCACCGGCGCGAAGGTCGTGCTGGGACGCAGCTTCCCATCCGCGGCGACCACCGGCGTGCCCGATGGGACGGCCCTGACGACGTACACCGGACCCTGCACGATCCAGACGAACAACGTCGTGATCGACAAGAAGATCATCAACTGCGACATGCGCATCCTCGCGCAGGGCATCACGATCACGAACTCGGTCATCAACGGCACGATCTACAGCGACCCGGACTACTTCAACGGATCGTTCACGCTGACCGACAGCGAGGTCCGCATGCCGCAGGCGGCGGCCACCGGTATCGGTGACGTGAACTTCGTGGCGACCCGCGTCGAGGTGACCGGCGGCAGCCGGTCGATCAACTGCGCTGCGAACTGCACGGTGCAGGATTCGTACCTGCACGGGCAGTACACCGACCAGCGGGGCATCGACCACGAGTCGGCGGTCCGGATGGGAGCGGGCAGCGTGATCAAGCACAACACGATCACGTGTGACGCGACCCCGGTGCCGCCGGACGCCGGCTGCTCCGCGGCTCTCACCGGCTACGGCGACTTCGCGATCGTGCAGAACAACACCATCGAGAACAACCTGATCGACGGTGGGCCCTACGGCTCGATGGGCTACTGCGCGTACGGCGGTTCGACACCCGGCAAGCCGTACTCGCAGGGTGTCAACAACATCAAGTTCACCAACAACATCTTCATGCGCGGACCCGGCGGGCAGTGCGGGATCTGGGGACCGATCACGTCCTTCGATTCCAATGCGCCCGGCAACGTGTGGTCGAACAACCTGTGGGACGACGGCAAGGCGGTCCCGCCGGCCAACTAGCCGCCACTGCTGACAGCACGCCAGCTGGCCCTGCTCGGGATCACCACTCGAGCAGGGCCAGCTCGCTGTAGAGGTAGTCGATCCCGTTCGGGTCCGCTGCGGCCGGCCGGTACATCTTCGGCCGGGGCGCCGCGAGCGCACGCCCGGGCCCGGGCGGCGTGAAGCCCAGGACGCGGCGTTCCGCGAGGGTCATCGGCAGGCCACGGCGCAGCAGATGCGCCGCCACTGCCCCCCACCCCGCTCGAAGCACCTCGGGATCACCGCCGACGTACAACGGCGAGGCGAACAGCGCCAGCCGCTTTCGGCGGTCACGCCGGTACATCAGGTAGCCATGGCCACCCGCCGGAGCGATCACCACCAGGTGCCGCGCGGCCGCCGCATCGCGGTGATCGCGGTACAACCCGGCATCCACCGGAGACAGCACCGGTTCGATCTCGGCCGGCAGCGACACCACGCGGTAGCCGGCTGCCGGGCGCGGCGCGTTGACCACCAGCCTGGTCGCCACGTCGAGGTGCGCGAACCCCAGCCGCTCGTTCATCGCGGGCACCGTTCCGCTCGGCGACAGGTCGGTGAACACCGTCCCCCTGGCGCGCAGGTTGGCCCGGATCAGCCGCAGTGCCAGGGGCCGGTACGGCTCCAGCACGCAGAAGGCGGCAAGGTTGCATACCGTGCGCTCCGGCTCCGGGCGTGTGGAGTACACCGCGAGGTACGCGCCGACGATCTGGCCGGCGTCCGTGACGAGCATCTGCCCGCGGTTCGGTCCGGACATCGGCCACGGCGGCGTCATCACCGCGCGCCACCGCGCAGGCGAGACACCGGGGTTGAGATGGCGGTGCAGGAACTCCGCGACGCGCTGCGTGTCGGCGGCCGTGATCGGGCGGACCGAGGCGGCGATGGACGTGGCCATCTAGGCGCCGACCGTTTCCATCGCCTCAGCCGCCGCGCGGTCGACGGCCTGCTGTCGTCGCCGATGCAGCACCACGACGACCGCCGTCGTGACGCCCATCCCGAGCAGCGCGGTCATCGCGGCCGTGCGCGGCCGGTTGCCGCTCATCTCGTGGATGGTGGTCGACTCCGGCGCGGGGATCATCGTGATGTCGTTGACCGGGTCCACTCCGGCGGCGCGTTGCAGCTGGTCCAGCTCCGCGCTCACCCGGCCGGTGATCTGGTTCTGCCGCTTCTGGACCACCTCCGCCGTCGGGCCGACGATGTCCAGCAGGAGCACCTGGGTCGCGAAGTTGGTCGCCCACTGGCCGCCGGTGTCCGGCAGCCGCAGCGACCAGCCGTCACGGATCCCCATCCCGACGAGCGTCACGTCGGGCGACGCGAACTTGGTGACCTTGTCCGGACCCGACACGCGCTTGGCGACGACGCCGGCGGTGTCGATGAGGTCCTCGGACTGCGTGCGTAACGCGTTCGGGTACAGGGTGCTGGTCGGCGCGAGGAAGACCAGCTCGGCACGGCAGTAGTAGACCGCAGGGGTGCGGATCACGAGCAGCCCGGCGCCGGCGGTAATCGCCGCCCCGAGCACCAGGACCACCCAAAACCGCAGCAAGGCGCGGGTTAGTTCCCAGAACGTCATAGCGTCGCGGCCTCCGCGAACTATTGTATGGATAGTCCGTACGAGGGGCGAGGGGGAAGCCAGTGGTGCTCGAGTTCGTGCGTGCGCTCGGTCGACGGTGGTACGTCGTTCTGGTCGGGCTCATGCTGACCGCAGCGATGGTCTTCGGTGCGGCGAAGGCAAGCCCCCCGGACTACCAGACACGCGGTCTCATCCTGCTGCTCCCGTCGACGTCGGCCGTCGGAGCGGGCGGCAACCCGTTCCTGCTGCTGAGCGGGCTGGAGCAACCCGCCGGGATCCTCGTCGCATACTTCTCCGGCGCCCCCGCCCGCGCGGAGGTCGCCAAGGTCGCGCCGACGGCGGAGTACCAGATCGGGATCGACGACTCCACCCGCGGCCCGGTCATCGCCGTCGACATCACGGCCAGGAGTGCGCAGGAGGCCATGACAGCGCTCGATCACTTCGTCAAGCAGATCCCTGTCGAGCTCGCTCGGCTCCAGACCGCGGTCAATGCGCCGGCCGATGCGGTCATCACCTCGATGCCGTTGACCGTCGACAGCAAGCCGACCGTGGACCGGTCCGGCATGGTCCGCATGGTGATCGCCGCGCTCGTTCTCGGCCTCGTCGCCACCGGGCTGGTCGGGTACGCCGTCGATTCACTTGTCCTGCGCCGCCGGGCACGACGCGAGGGGACGCCGCCGAGACGCCGGCGCGCCGCCGGCCGACGGGGAACGCGGGAGGCCGCACCAGAGGCGGCGACGGACGCCGCCGCGGGGTCCGGGACCGAGCCGGGTGAATCGAGCGAGCCCGAGCCGGGCGCACCTGCCGGTGAGGGTGCGCCGACCGATAGCGACCGCGAGACGCCTGTTGACGAACCTGCTCCCTCGGCCGCCGAGGAGGAAGCCGCCGACCCGCAGCCGGTCGAGAGCGGGCGGCAGCATTGAGCAGATCGCTGCCGCTGCTCATCGACCGCGTGATCGCGAGGATCGACGCGGTCGGTTGGCTGACGTGCTACCTGATCTTGCTGCTGTTCATCCCCTCACGGCTGGTGCTGGGCCCGCTCGGCAGCGCCGGCGCGCCGTCGATGCTGTTCGGGCTCGGCAGCCTGCTGCTGTGGATGATCCTGTTCCTCGGCGTCGACCGCCCGCGATCGACCCGGCTGCACCCGATCCGCGCGGCGCTCGGCGTGTTCGTGCTGAGCGTCGGCGTGAGCTTCGTGCTCGCGGTGTCCGGCCCCTTGAGCCCCGACGAGCTCAGCCCGGCGGACGTCGCGCTGCTCGCGCTGGCATCCTGGTCGGGAACCCTCCTGCTGACCCAGGACGGCGTCCACGACCGCGGGCGGCTCGACACCTTGATCTGGCGGCTCACCGTCTGCGGCGGGCTGATCGCCGTGCTCGGCCTGATCCAGGTCGCCACGCGCCAGCTGTGGGTGGACCGGCTCAGCATCCCAGGGCTGTTCAGCGCCCCCGCGTACGGGCTCACGACCCGCGGCGGCTATCCGCGACCGGCGGGGACCGCGATTCATCCGATCGAGTACGGCGTGCTGCTGGCGATGCTGCTCCCCATCGCGCTGCACGTCGGCTTCTTCCATACGCATCGCAGAACCACCGTGCGCTGGGCACCTGCGCTGGCGCTGGCCGCGATCATCCCCCTCACCTCGTCGCGCTCCGCATATCTCGGCGCGGCCATCGGCCTCACCTTCTGCCTCATCAGCTGGCCACGGGTGCGGCGCCTCCGCATGATCGGCGTCGGCGTCGCCGGAATCCTCGCGATGATGGTCATCGCACCCAACTTCCTGAACTCGCTCATCGGCCTGTTCACCGGGGCCGCCGAGGACCCCAGCATCGCGTCCCGCACCGACAGCTTCTCGCTGGCGTTCGAGTTCATCGGGCGCGACCCGTGGTTCGGTCGCGGGCTGGGGACCTTCCTGCCGAAATACCGCATCTTCGACAACCAGTACCTGCTGCTGCTGGTCACCGTCGGCATCGTCGGCACGGTCGCGTTCCTGCTCGTGGGCCTGACGGCCGTCTCGGTCCTGCTGAGCCTGCGGTCCGGCCTGCAGGACCCCGCGAGCCGCGACCTGGCCATGGCCCTCATCGGCTCGGTCTGCGCCGGCTTCTCGTGCCTGTTCATGTTCGATGCCTTCGCGTTCCCGATGACCATGGGCACGCTCTTCTTCGTGCTCGGGCTCGCCGGCGCGCTACACCGGCAGGCGCTGATGGTCGTCGAGCCCTACGTCCTACGATGACCAGCGTGCCAGTGGATATCGCCGCAGTGGTCGTCACCTACAACAGTGAGCGACACATCGCTGCCCTGCTCGACAGCATTCCCGCGGCGATGGGCGCGTTGCGCTACTCCGTGGTCGTGGTCGACAACGGATCGACGGACCGGACGCTCGAGCTTCTCGGGCAGCGCGACGACTGCACAGTCGTGCGCTCCGTCAACGACGGTTACGCGGCGGGCATGAACCGCGCCGTCCGCGCCTCTCCCGAGTCCGAGGCGGTACTGATCCTCAACCCCGACGCCGCGTTGGACCCCGGCTCCGTGCCGGTCATGCTCGATGTGCTCCGGTCCCCGGGCACCGCCGTCGTCGCGCCGCGGATCCGTGAGGAGGACGGCTCGCTCTCACCGACACTCCGTCGTGGACCGACGATGGGGCGGGTCGGCGGGCTGTCCTTCACGCGTCGCCCCGCGTTCGCCGAGCGGATCGAGGGCCCCGAGGAATACCAGAGCGAGCACGAGGTCGAGTGGGCCGTCGGCGCCGTCCTGCTCATCGACACCGCCTGCTACGCCCGCCTCGGCGGGATGGACGAGTCGTACTTCCTGTACTCCGAGGAGACCGACTTCAGCCTCCGGGCGAAGGACGCCGGCTGGCGAACCGTCTACACCCCCGCCGCGGGCGCGATGCACGTCGGCGGCGGGTCGGGCGAGAGCGCGACGACGCACACGATGAAGATCCTGAACCGGGTGCGGCTGTACCGGCGGCGTCGCGGCACCGCGCTGGCCTGGATCTACTTCGCGCTCACCGTGCTCGTGGAGCTGCGCCGCGCCGCCCTCGGCCACCGCAAGTCGTGGCCCACCCTTCGCGCCCTGCTCCGCCCGGCTGCCCGGCCGCCGGCCCTGGGCGCGAACGACCACCTGCTACCTCGGTGACGACGGGAGTGCTGCGCTGATGAAGGTCCTGATGATCGCCCCGGCCTGTGACGGTGAGGACGTCGGCGAGGCATGGGTCGCCGCGCAGTGGGCGACGCTCATCGCCGAGCGGCACGAGCTGACGCTTCTCACGACCTACAAGCGGGGCCACACGCCGATGTCGCGGCAGCTTCCCGGCGCGCGGGTGATCGAGTGGCAGGAGCCGGCCGGTGTCGGCAGGTTTGAGCGGTTCAACAGCCTCCTGCAGCCCGGGTACCTCCCCTTCTTCATCCGGGCACGAAGGTGGATTCGCCGGCACCGGGCCGAGGAGCGATTCGACGTCGCTCATCAGCCCGTGCCGGTCGCCATGCGCTACCCGTCACCGGCGACGGGCTCCGGCATCCCGCTGATCATCGGCCCGGTGGGCGGCAGTCTCGACTCTCCCCCGGCGTTCGCAGAGGAGGAAGGCGCCACCCCCTGGTGGCAGCGGCTGCGCCGGCTGGACTCCTGGCGGATCGAGCACGACCGGCTGCTGCGCGCCACCTACGAATCGGCTGCGCTGGTCCTCGGCGTCGCCGAGTACGTGCCCGAGTTCGTCAGCGGCCTGCGGGTGCGGCGCTTCGAGATCATGAGCGAGACAGCGGTTCACGACATCCCAGCACCCGTCGACCGTGCGGGACGCAGCGGCCCGGTGCGTCTGCTGTACGTCGGCCGGATCGTCCGCACCAAGGGGCTGCGCGACGTGATCCGCGCCCTCGCCGAGCTGCGCGACGTCGAGGTGCGCCTCGATGTGGTCGGTGACGGCAACGACCGTGCCGCCTGCGAGAGGCTCGCCGCTGAGGTCGGTGTCGCCGACCGCGTCGCGTTCCACGGCAAGCTGCCGCGCGCGGCCGTCGACGACTACTACCGCGAGGCGGACGTGTTCGTCTTCCCGAGCTATCGCGAGCCAGGTGGCAATGTCGCGCTCGAGGCGATGTCGTTCGGGCTGCCGGTCATCGTCTGCCGGCGCGGCGGACCCGGCGCGAACGTGACCGACGCGTGCGCCGTCCGGCTGGAGGCGACAAGCCCGGCGCAGCTCGCGGCCGACTGCGCCACGGCGCTTCGCAGGCTGGTCGGCGACCCGGAGCTACGGCTGCGCATGGGATCGGCCGGCCGAGAGCATGTCGCCTCCACCCACCTCTGGTCGCAGCGCGCCGCGCGGATGACCGCCTACTACCGCGAGGTCGCGGCAGCAGGCGCCTAGCGGAGCTGCCGATCCGGTTCGAGCGCGACGATCAAGTTGGTCAGCAGCGCGACCGAGCTGGGTCGTGGCTCCACCGACCTGCCCAGCACTCGATCCAACCACCCGGGGTCGATCAGGTCGACGGACCGCAGCGGGTCGACGATCTCCGGCCGGTCACGCCAGTGCTGCACGACCTTCGCGGCCATCACGTCGCCACCGGCCGGCGGCCGGTTGCCGTGGCGCACCCGCTGAAGCGCCTTGCGCGCGACGCGGTTGCCGAGGCTGACCGCGTCCAGCACCGACTGCCACCGTGGCGGGTCGGCGTAGACGGCCGGCGCCGGTCGATTGTCGAGCGGGACCCGGCCGAGCTCGGGGTCGAGCTCCATCTGCAGCCGCGCCAGGAATCGAGAGCGGGCCTTGTCCGCGGGGCGCAACCGTGCGGCGATGTCGAGGAACCCGGCGTCGAGCATCGGGTTGATCACGATCCGCCGGTCGGCGACCGCGGTGTCGGTGGCGCCGGCCCACCGCTGCATGCGATGACGCAGGTACAGCTCGTCGGCGGCGCGGAACCATTCGGGCCCACCATCGCGCATCGCCGCGTACACCTCCTGCTGTGCGGTGTCGCGTGCCCAGGCCGCGAAGTCCGGGGCCAGCAGGTCGGTCTCGACGGCATCGTTGACGAACATCCGCCAGGAGGCCAGCCGGTCGACGTCCGCCCGGCTGTAGCCACGTTCGCGGACGCGGCCGAGGTAGTAGAACCCCCGCGCGACCTCGCCACCGAGACCGGAGATCCTGACCCCCTGCTCGAACGCCTGCTCGGCGATGCGCTGCGCGGACAGCGCCACCGGATCGGCCATCGCGTCCAGCGCCGACGACTCGGCGACGCAGCGCGCCCACGCCGACTCCGGCTCGATCTGCTGTATGTCGGCCAGCCCGTGCACATCGTGCCGCATCCCGTAGCGTTCGCTGAGGGCGCGGGCGACCGCGACGTCGGCACTGCCGGGTACGGCCAGGGTCATCACCCGCAGCCCTCGTCGCCGGTTCTCGGGCACCGCGCTCAGCAGCAGCCGGGAGTCCATGCCGCCGGTCAGCTGCAGGACGGCGTCCGGATGGTCGTCGAGGACCGCGTTCAGGGAGGCGCGCAGCAGCGTCGCCGCCTCCGACACGGCCCGGTCGAGAGTGATCGGCGCCCGCCGCGCGGGGGCCGCCGGGGTGATCTGCAGCCCGGCATCGCCGAGCCTGCCCACGGCGCCCGGCTCGAGCTTGCGGACCCCCTCGAACAGGGTGCGTTGGCCCAGCTGCCAGCCGAGCAGCGACTGTACCGCCACCGCCACTCGGTCGAGGGGGGCGTGGAGCGCCTGGCCGGCGAGCAGCGCACTGCTCGACATCACCGGGGCGCCGCTGCCCTCAGGGTCGGTGTGGAACAGCTGCTGAAAGCCCATCGAGTCGGCGACCATCGTCACTCCGGCGCCGTCGGCGTGCACGGCACCGAAGGGCGGCTGCAGGCGGACCAGATCTTGCGGCGAGCGGCGCAGCTGCTCGTCGATCTCGGCAAGCGGCACGGTGCCGCGCGTGTCGCGACAGACCTTCGACAGCACCACGGTGTTCTCCGGCACCGACGACTCGGCTGCAGGAGTGCTCCACAGACGCGCCGGGCCAGCGACGCGGCAGTGCCAGCCGTCCGTGAGCGACCGCCGAGGCGCGGTGGAGCCGAGCGCGGCGAAGAACGCCGTGGGCTGCGCGGGCCCGGACATCGCTACGACACCGCGGCGAGCTTGGAGTCGACGAAGTCGGTCAGCGAGCCGACGGTCTCGAAGAGCTCCTCACCGAACTCGTCGTCGTCGATCACGATGTCGAAGCGGTCCTCGATCGCGGCCACCAGCGAGACGACGCCGAGCGAGTCGAGCTCGGGGATCGCGCCGAACAGCGCCGTTCCGGCCGTGAGGTCGGCGGGCGCCTGAGGCAGGTCGAGGGTGTCGATGAGCACGGCGCGTACCTCATCAAGAGTGCTGGGCATGTCAGATCCTTTCCATATGTCTAGACGAGCACTTCCACCGGCGCCGGATGGCCGAGGAACGCGGTGGGGCTGGCGGTCAGCCCGTACGCGCCCTGCTGGAAGATCACGACGAGATCGCCGATCTCGGCATCGGGCAGCGGCACGTCGCTGCCCAGCAGGTCGAGCGGCGTGCACAGGCAACCGACCACGTGCATCGCGCCCGCCGGATCATCGTCGATACGGTTGCCGACGACGAGCGGGTAGTTCCGGCGGATCGCCTGCCCGAAATTGCCGGACGCCGCGAGCTGCTGGTGCATCCCGCCGTCGAGGACCAGGTAGCTGCGGCCCCGCGACTGCTTGCGGTCGACGACCTGGCTGACGTAGACGCCGCACTCGCCGACGAGGTACCGGCCGAGCTCGATCACCGGCGTCGCCTCCGGGAACCGCTCGGCGATCGGGCCGGTCACCAGCTCGCCCAGCGGTCCGCTCACCGCCGCGAGGTCGAGGGGCCGGTCGCGCTCGGTGTACGGGATCCCGAACCCGCCCCCCAGGTTCAGGTAGCGCGCCGGCGCGGACAGTCCCTCAGCGAGACCCGCCACCAGGTCGACGGTGCGCCGCTGCGCCTCCGCGATGACGTCCGCGTTCAGGTTCTGCGAACCGGCGAACACATGGAAGCCGAGCACCTCGACGTCCATCGCGGCGGCCTCACGCAGCAGCGCCGGCACGTCCTCGGCGTCGATGCCGAACTGCTGAGGACCGCCACCCATCCGCATGCCCGATCCCTTCACGGCGAAGTCCGGGTTGACGCGGATCGCCGTCACAGGGGTGATGCCGAGCTCCTCGCCGGCGCGGACGGCGCCGCCGAGCTGCGTCGGGGACTCGACCTCAATGATGATGCCGGCCGCCACCGCCTGCCGGATCTCGGCCGGCGTCTTGCCCGGGCCCGCGAAGCTGACCCGGTTCGGCCGGAGGCCGGCATCGAGCGCGACGTGCATCTCCCCCGCCGACGCGACGTCGACGCGGTCGACTCGCGAGGCGAGGTGCCCCACCAGCGCGGGCATCGGGTTCGCCTTCATCGCGTAGCTGAGCTCGAGACGCTGCGGCAGCGCGGCGCGCAGCTCGGCGACCCGATCGTCGAGCAGCCGCCGGTCGTAGGCGAAGAACGGCGTCGACCCGACCCGCGCGGCCAGCCGGGTCAGCGAGACGCCGCCGACGCAGAGCTCACCGCCACGGGCACCGAACCGGGCGACGTGCTCGTGCGGACTCATGACGTCACCTCCGACTTGATCAGCGCACGGTCGAACTTGCCGTTCGGTGAGCGTGGCAGATCACCGCGGACCTCGACCCGCGAGGGCACCATGTACAGCGGCAGCTGCTTGCGCATCGCGGTGATCACCGCGTCGGTCTCCAGACCAGCGCCGGCCGCGGCGACGACGAGCACGATCCGCTGGCCGAGCACCGCGTCGTCGACGCCGACCGCGACGGCGTCCCGAACCAGACCGGTCGCGTACGCGGCCTCCTCCACCTCGGTGGGGCTGACCCGGTAGCCGGAGGTCTTGATCATGTCGTCGGTGCGCCCGACGAAGTACAAGAAGCCCTCGGCGTCCTTGACCACGGTGTCGCCGGACCACACCGCCAGCTCGGGCGTGCGCCAGTCCTCGCCCGCGCGCGGGATCGCGCGGTACCGCTCCGCGGTGCGCACCGGGTCGTTCCAGTAGCCGAGCGCGACCAGCGGCCCGCGGTGCACGAGCTCGCCGTGCTCGCCCGCGTCGCACTCGGTGCCGTCGGGACGCATCACCAGGATCTCCGCGTTGGGGATCGCCTTGCCGATCGAGTCGGGCCGGCGGTCGACCTCGCAAGGATCGAGGTAGGTCGAGCGGAACGCCTCGGTCAGCCCGTACATCAGGTACGGCGCCGCCTCGGTGAAGATGCCCCGGAGCCGGTCGAGGGCGGTGCGCGGCATCCGGCCGCCGGTGTTCGCGAAGTACCGCAGCCGGGCCGCGACCTCGGGCGGCCAGGGCGCATCGAGGATCTGCAACCACAGCGGCGGCACGCAGGTGAGGCCGGTGACGCCGTGCTTCGCGCACAGCTTCGGGACCTCGCGGGGCAGCAGGTAGTTCATCAGCACGCAGTGCGCGCCGACGGCGAACGCGGTGGTGACCTGGCTCAGCCCGGCGTCGAAGCTGAGCGGCAGCACGCTGAGGATGACGTCGTCCGCGGTGTTGCGCAGGTAGCTGCTGACGCTCTCGGCACCGACGATCAGGTTGCGGTGGCTGAGCACCACGCCCTTGGGCTTTCCCGTGCTGCCGGAGGTGTACAGGATGGCGACGGGGTCGAGGTCGACGCGTGCCAGCGGGACCGCGAACGGCGACCCGTGATCGGCCCACGCGTCGGTCACCACCGCGAGCTCGGCGGGTGGCTCACCGACGACGACGACCCGCTCGATCGCCGATCCGGCGAGCGCGTCGGCGAGCTGCGCGAGCCGGTCCGGCGACGTGATCAGCACACGCGCGCCGCAGTCGGCGAGGATGTGACCGACCTGCGGGGCCTTCAGCACGTGGTTGATCGGCACGAACAGCGCGCCCGCCAGCGAGGCGGCGAACATCGCCGTCACCGTCTCGATCCGCTTCTCCAGGTAGATCGCCACCCGGTCGCCGCGGCGTACGCCGCAGCCGACCAGCTGGCAGGCGGCGCCCTGCACGGCGTCCCACAGCTCGCCGTAGGTGACGGTGTCCGCCTTGTAGGTCAGCGCCGGAGCGTCCGGCGTTCGCGCGGCGGCGCCGGAGACGAGGTCGTGCAACGCGGCGCGCATCAGCGGGCCCTCCGCGCGAGGATGAACCGGGACAGCTCGGCCTCGTCGGTCAGGTCGACGTACCTGCGGCCCTCCGGGTCGCTCGTCGCGCCGCACCCGTCCTCGGGCACGGCAGGGCCCGGCCGGCTGAACCCGGTCACGTCGTCCAGCACGGACACGTATGCCTCGGCCTGCGGACGCCAGTCGAGGGAGCCCGCGACACGCTCGCGAGCCTTCAGGCCCATCTCGACCCGCAGCTGCGGGTCGTCGATCAGCCGCTCGACCTCATCGGCGAACGCCCCGATGTCACCGGAGGGCACGTAGCGCACCGTGTCGGCGCCCGAGACCCGAGTCTCGTCGAGGTCGAACGACACGGACGGCAGGGCGTAGCACATGTACTCCATCGTCTTGTTCATCGTCGACAGGTCGTTCAGCGGGGTCTTCAGATCGGGGCACACGCCGATGTCCGCCCGGCTGAGGTACTCCGCGATGCCGGTCCGGTCGACCCGTCCGGTGAACGTGACGTGGCCGTCGAGGCCGAGCTCCGTGCACTGCTTCTTGAGGTCCTCCAGGCAGTCGCCGAAGCCCAGGAGGGTGGCGTGCACCGTCGTGCGGCCGCGGCGATGGACCAGCTCGTCCATCACCAGAAGCACCTGGTCGACACCGTCCTGCGGCCCCATGATGCCGAGGTACACCAGCTCGGTCGCGTCGGTCGCGCGCGGGTGCTGGGGGTAGATCGGCCGCATCTTGCGGGTGTCCGGCCCGCTGCGGACGACCGTCACGTGGCCGGGGCGGCGTCCGCCGCGCCGCACGGCGATCGCCTTGTAGGACTCGTTCGTGGAGATGATCCGGTCGGCGGTGCGGAAGGTGCGCCGCTCGAGCCACTTCAGACCGGCATACTGCAGCCTTTTGCCGCGGCCCTGCGGCCGGCCGAAGCGCGAGATGAACAGCTCGGGGTTGAGGTCGTGGTGGTCGAAGACGAAGCGCACCCCGCGCGGCTGCCACAGCCGCGCGAGCAGCCAGAACGTGTCCGGTGGGTTGCACGCCTGGATCACGTCGAACCGGGCACGGCGCCACACCTTCAGCGACAGCACCGCGGTACGCACCCAGCTGTACGCGAACTCCCAGGCGAACCCGAGGATGCCCTCGGCCTCGGGGGCCGGCGCGTACTTGTAGATGTCGATGCCGTCGATCGTCTGGAATCCCGGATCACCGGGTCCCTTCGGGCAGATGACGCTGACCCGGTAGCCGCGGGCGGTCAGCGCGTTGCACTCGAGCCAGACGCGCCGGTCCAGCGGCACCGGCAGGTTCTGGACGATGATCAGGACGTGCGGTCCGGTCCTGGTGGGGGGTACGTCGTTCACGGGGTTCCTTCCTCATCGAGCCAGGCGAGAAGCTGATCGGCGCGCGCGTCCCAGCCGTCCCCGGCGACCGACTGAGCGATGGCGCCGCCATCACGCGGGGCGCCGAGGAGCCGGCTGACGGCGCGGCCGAACTCCTCCGGGGTGCCGGCCGGACGGACGAAGCGAGGGTCCAGCCCACGGGTCGGCGCTACGTCGGTCGTCACGACCGGCAGCCCGGCCGCCAGGTACTCGAGCGTCTTCAGTGGGTAGCTGCGCCGGTTGAACATCGAGTCGGCGTACGGCGTGAGGCCCACCGAGATCGCCCGCAGGAACGACGGGAGCTCGCTGCGCGGCCGCTGATCGACCCAGTGCACGCCCGGCGCGGCGGCGAGCCGGTCGAAGGCGGCGTTCTCGCCATCCGTGACGAACCACCGCGGCCCGACCAGCAGCAGGTCGATGCCGAGGCGGTGCACCGCCTCGAGATACGTCAGGTCGGTCCGGGAGTTGAACTGCCCCACGACACCGGCCACGGGGCCGCACAACGGGATCTCCGCCGGGGTGACGGCGGCGATATCGGCGAACCGATCGAGCTCCGCGGCGTTGGGCAACCACCGCGGGCTGCTGGGACCGCGCTGCAGATGCCGGGCGAGCTCGGGCGTCACCGCGAGCACCAGATCCGCCGACCGCAGGTTGCGTTCGCGGGCTGCGCTCAGGTAGGCCCGGCTCACGCCCCACATCGGGGCGGCCTCGGCGAAGTCGTCCGTGGCGTAGTACACCCGCGTACCGGGAAGATCCTGCAGGACGTCCAGCATCGGGGCGGACGTCGAGGCGATGACGGCCCGTGGCCGCAGGTCGTGCGCCCGCAGGTAGTCGCGCGCGACCTCCGCGCGACGTCGGCTGGCGATCTCGCGCAACCCGGGCCGCTGGACGCCGGCGGCGACCGGTGCTCGCAACCGCACGATGCCCGGGTGCGGGTGGCTCACGAGCGGGATGACCCGGTCGCGGCGCCGCACGACCGAGTGCGGGGTGTCGACCCACACCACGTCGGCGTGCTCGGCAAGCGCCGTCGCCAGATGCCGGTCCGTGCCGGCGATGGTGTCCCAGCCGACTCCGGGGAAGTACAGGATTGGGCCGCGTCGGTCGCCGGCGCGCCGTCCGCCGCGAGCCGTCCGGGCTCGCGCCGCGACCGGGTCGGCGTTGAAGTCGTCGGCGCGTCCGGTACCCCGGAGCCGGGCGACCCGCTGACCGACGTAGTAGCTGCCCAGCTGGGTGACCGACCGGGCGGCGTCGAGCGGACGGCGCCGGGCCGCCGCCCGTCCCGCGACGGCGTCGCGGTAGACGGTGATCTGGCGACCCGCTGCGGTCTCCAGCGAGAAGTCCCGGACCACGTCCAGCCCGAATCCGCCGAGGTCGGACCGGCGTGCGCGGTCGGTGAGCAGCGGCGCCAGCTCCCGCTCGAGGGCTGCCGGGCCGCTCTCCGCGCCGTCGCCGACGCCGTACCAGCCCTGCCAGCGGAACTCGTCGGCGCTGTCGGGGGTGAGCGTTCGGAAGTAGCCGCGCTCCCCCTGCACGACGAGCGGCTTGCCGAAGGCCAGGGAACGCAACGCCGACCCGCCCATCCCGAGCATGACGTCGGCGGCGTCGTACGCCGGCCGTGGATCCGCGAGCTCTCCGGTGAGGAACACGCTCGGTGTCCCGATGCGCCGGTTCGCCTCCTCCGCCGCCTGCTCGATCTGCGTCCGCGCCTTGCCGTCTCCCACGATCAGCAGCTGGAACGGAGCCGTCGCAGCCATCCGGGCGGCCGTCTCGATGGCGGTGAGGATCCCCTCGGCCTTCAGGTCCGGTACCAGCCGGCTCACGCTGGCCACCACGGGCCGGTCGTCCAGACCCAGCTCGGCACGCAGCTGCGCGGCCGCCTCCCCGGTGACGTGCGGCGCGTTGTGCCGCAGATCGACCGGCGGCTCGATCAGGTTCACGTTCAGCCGGCCGCCGGCCTGCTCGGCCGCGCTGATCTGCGCAGTGCCGACCACCAACGGCAGCCGCCGCGGCAGGAAGGGCGCCACCGCCATCGACATGACCGTGCAGACCGCGGCCACCTCGGGCGCCCACTCGGCCGCGAGAGCGGCCTCCATGCCGGGCGGCCACTCGTAGCCGTGGAGGACGTCGATACCCCGCTCGTGCACCAGGTCCCGCAGCGTGCGGGCGACGCGCGGCGAGGGCCGTCGTCCCGGGTCCGGCGACTCGATGAACTCCAGGCCGAGCTCGTCGATCCGCGCGCACAGGCTGCCCCGCCGCCCGAATACCACGCACTCGTGCCCCTGGCGGCTCACCTCGGCAGCCAGCTCGATGGCGTTGATCTGGCTGCCGCCCATGTCGAGGTCGTGCGGGTACACGAGGATCTTCACGCGATCCCCCGCCCAGCGGCCGCCGCGCGCAGCAGCCGCAGGTCGTTGCGCTGCCACCACGCAAGAGCGGCGATGATCAGCACCGCGACGAGCCCGGCGGCCGACGCCGCCACGAACGCGGGCGTGAGCGCCCGCGCGAGCTGCCAGCCGACGAGCCAGGCGACCAGCCCGGCGCCGACCGGCAACAGCACGGCGCAGAGCACGCGTCCCGGGCGAACGCCGATGCGCTGCAGCCCGAGCACGTACAGCGGTACGACGACGACGACACCCACGAGGAACTGCACGGCGGCGACGGCCGGGCCACCGCCCTGGCGAACGGCCCACAGCATCAGGGGAAGCGCCACCGCGAACGAGCTGATCTGCACGACCAGCAGGAAACCCGGCTTGCCCTGCACGACGACGTAGTCGTACGCCAGCTCGAACCAGATCTTGAGCGCCGCGAAGGCGGCCATCCAGACGAGCACGTGCGCGGCGGGGGCCCATGCGGCGCCGTACACGAAGTGGACGACCGGTCCGGCGGCACCGCTGACGGCGAGGCACGCCGGCAACGCTACGCAGGACAGCAGCGTGAGGACTCGGGTGAAGTTCCGGGTCATGCGCTCCGGCTCGTCCTTCAGCGCCGAGAAGGCCGCGGGGGCGACCGCGCGCAGCGGCAGCGAGAAGATCGAGACCGGCCAGCTCGCGAGGTTGAAGGCCAGCACATAGAAGCCGAGTGCCTGCGCGCCGGCGACGGCGCCGACGATCATCTGGTCGACGTACCCCGACGCGAAGACGACGATGCTGGAGGCCGCCAGGGGCATCCCGAAACGAAACAGCCGGCGGGCGATGTCGCGATCCCAGCCGAACCGGTACCCGATCGGCGACCAGTGCACCAGCAGCGCACCGTGCACGAGGCTCCCCGCCAGCCGGCCGATGGCCAGGCTCATCGCGCCCCAGCCGAGCAGCGCCAGCAGCAGCGACAGACCGGCACCCAGCCAGGTGTTGACCTGGTCGGCGATCGTGCGCTGCTTCTGCATGAACTCGCGCTGCATGACCGCCGCGGACGTCGCGACCAGACCGTCGAGCAGGATCGACACGGCCAGCACGCGGATCACCGTGGTGGCGCGCGGATCGCCCAGGAGAGAGGCGATCCCGGGAGCGGCGAGCATGACGGCGGCGGTGAGCAGGCCGCTGCTGAGGGCCGCCACCGTGTTGACCGTCGGCGCGATGGTCGCCGGATCGTCACGCCACCGGATGATGGCGAGGCTGACTCCGAGCTCGTTGAAGCTCAGGATCGCCAGCAGGGTCACGGTCGCGATCGCGAAGATCCCGAACTCCTCCGGGCCGAGCACGCGGGCGAGGGCGATGCCGATGGTCAAGGTCCCGAGCCGCGCGGCCACGGTATTGCCGAAGCTCCACCCGAACGCGCGCGACGCGCGCCGGGTGACGGAATCCTCGGCCGGCTGGACCATCATGCCGACAGGGAGTCTCGCAATGCAGCGCAGACCCGCTCCTGCTGCTCGGGCCGCAGGTGCGGGAACATCGGCAGCGAGAGGATGCGGTCGGCGGCGGTCTCGGCGACCGGGAACTGTCCTCGGCGGTAGCCGAGCGGCGCGTACGCGTCCGTGAGGTGCACCGGGGTCGGGTAGTGCAGCGCGACGCCGATCCCGGCCTCCAGCATCTGCGCCATCACCCGGTCGCGGTTCTCGACGCGCACGACGTACAGGTGCCAGACGTCCTGGTTGCCCGGTAGCACCGACGGGAGCCGCACGCCGTCGATGTCGCCGAGCAGCTCGGCGTACCGATCGGCGGCGTCCCGACGGGCCGCGTTCCACTTGTCCAGGCGGCGCAGCTTCGCCCGCAGCACGGCGGCCTGGACGGCGTCCAGGCGGGCATTCATGCCGATCCGGTCGTGCACGTACTTCACCGAGCTGCCGTGCGCCGCGAGGCTGCGGACGACGGCGGCGAGCTCGGGGTCGTCGGTCAGCACCGCACCGCCGTCCCCGGCGGCGCCCAGGTTCTTGCCCGGGTAGAAGCTGGTCCCGGCGATCGTGCCGAGCGCTCCGGCCCGTCCGTCGACGGACGAGGCGCCCTGGGACTGGGCGGCGTCCTCCACCACCGGGATGCCGGCCGCGTCGGCGATCTGCCGGATCCGCTGCATCGGAGCCGTCTGCCCGTACAGGTGCACCGGGGCGATCGCGCGGGTGCGCGCGGTGATGGCGGCGGTGATCGCGTCGGGGTCGATCAGCAGGTGCTCGTCGTCCACGTCGACGAGCACAGGCACCGCCCCGATGCGCGAGGCCGCCTCGGCGGTGGCGATGAACGTGTTGGCGGGCATGATGACCTCGTCGCCGGGGCCGACTCCCAGCGCGCGGAACGAGAGCTCGAGCGCGTCGGTGCCGTTCGACACCCCGATCACGTGCTCGACGCCGATGTAATCGGCGTACTCGGACTCGAACCCGCTCACCTCGGGGCCGCCGACGAATGCGGCGGACGCGAACTGCGCCTGCCACACCGGAAGCACCTCGTCGGCGATCTCGGCCTGCTGCGAGGCGATGTCGAGAAACGGAACGCTGTTGCTCACGTGCTACTCCTTCAGTTCCACGGCCGGCACGCCGACCCATGTCTGTGCATACGGCACGTCGCCGAGTACGACGGCCCCCATCCCGACGATTGCGCCGGCACCGATGGTCACGCCCTGCCGGGCACTCGCGTTCATCCCGACGTATGCCGCCGACTGGACGCGCACGCCGCCGCCGAGCCGCACGCCGGCGGCGAGGGTGACGAAGTCGTCCAGCTCGTCGTCGTGGGTGAGCGTGCAGCTGGGCATCAGGACGACGTGCCGCCCGACGCGTACATCGGCGGTCAGCACGCACCCGTCCAGCACGATCGAGCCGGCGCCGACCGTGCTGCCGGTCCCGACCCGCACGCTCGGCGCGAGGTAGGTCGCGTACCGATCGTCGCGGACGCCCAGCGACGTCAGCCGCTCGACCACCGTGCGGCGTACCCCGCTCGGGCCGATGCCGATCAGCAGGCGCTCGTCTCGGCGGGCGGCGAGCTCGACCGGACCGATCACCGGCACGCCGGCGAGGCAGGTTCCCGCGAGCGCCGGATCGTCGTCGAGGACGCCGACGACGTCCTCGATCCCGGAGGCGATGACCTCGCGGGTCAGCCCACTGGCGCCGACGAGGAGCACTCCCCCGGCCATCGCCGTCACCCGGCCGGCCTACGCAGGACGGCGATGACCCGGTCCTGGTCCGCGGCGCTCAGCTGGTGATAGACCGGCAGGATCAGGGTGTGATCGGTGAGCCGCTCGGTCACCGCCAGGCAACCGGACCGCGCGAGCTCACGGTACGGCGGCTGCCGGTGGGCGGCCATGATTCCGCGTCGCGCCGAGACGCCGGCGGCCGCGAGTGCCGCGAGCAGCCCGTCGCGGTCGGTGGGATACCCGGCCTCGACCTCCACCCAGAACGACTGGAAGTTGCTCGTGCCGTACTCCGGGTCGGCGACCGCCCGCAATCCTGGGATGTCGGCGATCGCCGCTTGATAGCGGCCCGCGATCTCGCGACGCCGGGTGACGATCGCCGGCAGCCTGCCGAGCTGCACGAGGCCCACGGCGGCCTGCAGGTCGGTCATCCGGAAGTTGTACCCGAGCTCGACGTACTCCTCCGCCGGCGGCAGCACGGACCGGTGCCGGTCGGCCGCCGACACGCTCATCGCGTGCTCGCGCAGGTGGCGGGCCCGGTCGGCCCAGTCCGCCCGCGAGGTGGTGATCATCCCGCCTTCACCGGTCGTGAGCAGCTTGCGCGGATGGAACGACCAGGCGGCGATCTCGGCACCCGCCCCCACCGGCCGGCCGCGGTAGGTCGAACCGGCGCCGCATGCGGCGTCCTCGAGGACCAGGATGCCCAGCGGGTCGGTCACCGCGCGGATCGCGTCGAGGTCGACCGGCACGCCGCCCTGGTCGACCGCGATGACGGCGCGGGTGGCGGGCGTCCGGACCGCCTCGATCGTGTCGGCGGTGAGGTTGCCCGTCGCGGCGTCCACGTCGGCGAAGATCGGGTTGGCGCCGACGTACCGGACGACGTTCGTGGTCGCGATGAACGAGAACGACGGCACGACGACGTCGTCGCCCGGACCGATCCCGGCGACGATGAGTGCGAGGTGCAGGGCCGTGGTGCAGCTGGTGACCGCGACCGCGTGCTCGGCCTGCATCACTGCCGCGAACTCGCTCTCGAACCGAGCGACGCGAGGGCCCTGGGCCACCCATCCGCTCTCGATCACCTCGGCGAGCGCCTTGGACTCCTCCTCGCCCAGCCACGGCAGCATGACATTGATGCGCTCGCTCATCAGGCCGGCACCGACCGCCCGGCCGCGATCTCCTCGCGCAGCGGACGCCACCAGTCGACCAGCTGGCGGAGCCCCTCCTCCAGGCCGATGGTGGCCTCGAAGCCGAGGTCTCGTCGCGCGGCGGTGGTGTCGGCGAGCCGCCGGACGACGCCGTTGACGGCGCGCTCGGGGCCGTGCTCGACGCCGAGGTCGGAGCCCATCGCCTTCAGCAGGGTCTGCGCCAGCTCGAGCAGGCTGGTCTCGGTCCCGCTGGCGATGTTGTAGGTGCCCTCCACGACGTCGCTGCCTGCGGCGAGCACATTGGCCCGGGCGATGTCGGGGACGCAGACGAAGTCCATTGTCTGGGTGCCGTCGCCGAAGATCAGCGGCGGCTTGCCGTCGGCGATCCGCTCCATCCACCGCACCAGCACCTCGGTGTACAGCCCGTGCACGTCCATGCGCGGCCCGTACACGTTGAAGTACCGGAGCAGGACGTAGTCGATGCCCTGCATGGCGCGGAAGGAGCGCACCAGGCCCTCGTTGAAGGTCTTCGCGGCGCCGTACAGCGTGTCGTTGTTCTCGTGGTGGTGACGCTCATCGGTCGGGAAGGTCTCGGCCATGCCGTACACCGAGGCGCTGGAGGCGGCGACGAGCTTGCCGACCTTGTGCCGCGCAGCCGACTCGACGACGTTGAACGTCCCGTCGACCAGGACCTCCAGCGCGAGGCGCGGTTCCTCCGCGCACTGGGTGATCCGGATCGCGGCCTGGTGGAACACGATGTCCTTGCCGGCCGTCAGCTCATCGACCAGCCGCGCGTCGCGGATGTCACCGTCGATCAGCTGCACGCGGCCCGACGCAAGGGCGACGTCGAGGTTGGCGCGGCGCCCGCGAACCAGGTTGTCGAGGACGTCGACCTGGGCGGCGCCGGCGTCCACCAGTTGGTCGACGAGTGTCGAGCCGATGGTGCCGGCGCCGCCGGTCACCAGGATCCGCGCGCCTTCGATGCTGCTCATGCCGTGCCTCCCGCGTGGATCGCCGTCTGGATCGTCTGAGGTGCGCCGCCGTCGGCGAGGCTCGCGCCGGCGGCCTCGAGGACCGACAGCACCCGCAGCCCGGATTCCCCGCTGGTGCGGGCATCGCGTCCCTCGCGGATCGCGGAGGCCAGCTCGGCGGCCACGTTCGACAGCGCCTCCCGCTCCGGGAGGGCAGGCGACCAGGTGTCTCCGAGCCGGTAGGAGATGTTCGCCGCGCGGGAGTCCGCCGTCTCCTTCGACTGCAGCTCGAGGTCGACGCCGCGGTCGTACACGCTCAGCCGCTGCTGCGGGTTGAGGTCGTCCCACACGAGCGTGCGACGGGTGCCGCCGATGACCATCTGGCGGATCTTCGTGGGGCTCAACCAGTTGACGTGCACGTGCGCGATCGCGCCTCCGGACAGCGGCAGCGTCAGGTAGCCGACGCAGGCCTTGCCGGTGGCGAGCGGATCGGCACCCTGGGCCGCGACGACGGGCACGTCGATGCCGCCGGGCAGGATGAAGTCGAGGATCGAGAGGTCGTGCGGGGCCAGGTCCCAGAAGACGTCGACGTCCGGCTGGATGAGGCCGAGGTTGATGCGCACGCTGTCGATGAACAGGATGTCGCCGAGCGAGCCGTCGGCGATCAGCTCGCGGATCTTCATCACGGCGGGGGTGTAGCAGTAGGTGTGGTCGGCCATCAGCACGAGGCCCCCGGCGCGAGCGCGCTCGACCATCTCCGCGCCGTGCTCGCGGGTGTCCGCGAGCGGCTTCTCGACCATCACGTGCTTTCCGGCGTCCAGGGCGGCGAGCACGATCGGGTGGTGGGTGCGCGCCGGCGTGGCGATCGCCACGGCGTCTATCGCCGGATCGGCGAGCACCTGCTCGAGGCTGGTGGACGTCGGAACGCCGCCGAGGCTGTCGGCCACCCGCTGGGCCCGGCTGCCGTCCAGGTCGCAGATCGTGGCCAGGTTCCAGTCGGTGCTCGCGCGAAAGTTGCGGGCCAGGTTGGGTCCCCAGTACCCGGCTCCGACGACGGCGACGTTGAGTCTGTCAGTCACTTCGTAGTTCCCCCGTTGTGCATCGCGTGGCGATGAATGCAGCGAGGACGACCCGTCGAGCCCCCGCTCGATCGTGACCCCGCCCCCGCACAGCACGAACCCTCACGGGTGCGCGGGTTGAACATAGCACCGGAATCCGGGATCGAATACCCCGCACTTTTACGAGGTCAGGCCGCGATTCTGCGGCATTGGGCGGTCCCGGGTGGACATCCGCGCGGCGCCCCCTACAGTGAGGGTGGCGCGGCGCCCAGCCCGCGTTCTCGTCGGGCCTCGGGGGCGTCCAGATGCGTATGTCGGTCATTGGTTGCGGCTACCTCGGTGCGGTGCACGCCGCCGCGATGGCGTCCATCGGCCACGACGTGGTCGGCATCGACACCGACGAGGCGAAGGTGTGCGCCCTGGCGGCCGGGACCGCGCCGTTCTTCGAGCCCGGCCTCAGCGAGATCCTGCAGACCGGCGTCGCCGGCCACAACCTGCGGTTCACGACCGACATCCGCGCGGCGGCCGGCTCCGACGTGCACTTCGTCAGCGTGGGCACCCCGCAGCAGGCCGGCGGGTACGCCGCCGACCTGACGTACGTGGACGCCGCGATGGACGGCCTGCTGCCGCACCTGCGGCCCGGGGACGTCGTCGCCGGCAAGTCGACGGTTCCGGTGGGCACCGCGGCCGGGCTCGCGCGGCGGGTACGGGATACCGGCGCGACCCTCGCCTGGAACCCGGAGTTCCTGCGCGAGGGCTGGGCCGTCAAGGACACCATCGACCCCGACCGCATCGTGGTCGGGGTCGAGACGGTCGACGGGAGCCCGACCGAACACGGCGCGCGCGCAATCGAGCAGCTGCGTGACGCCTACCGGCCCGCCGTCGAGAAGCAGACGCCGTTCCTGGTGACCGACTACGCGACGGCCGAGCTGGTGAAGGTCGCCGCTAACGCGTTCCTGGCGACCAAGATCTCCTTCATCAATGCGATGGCCGAGATATCCGAGGCGACCGGCGCGGACGTCACGCTGCTCGCCGACGCGATCGGGCATGACGGTCGCATCGGACGCCGGTTCCTCGGCGCGGGGATCGGCTTCGGCGGCGGTTGCCTGCCCAAGGACATCCGCGCCTTCGCCGCGCGCGCCGAGGAGCTCGGGCGCTCGGAGTCGGTGGCCTTCCTCCGCGAGATGGACGCGATCAACCTGCGGCGACGCGAGCGCGCCGTCCAGCTGGTGCTGGAGGCGCTCGACGGCTCGGTGCACGGCAAGCGCATCGCGGTGCTCGGCGCGTCGTTCAAGCCGCACAGCGACGACATCCGCGACTCCCCCGCCCTCGACGTCGCGGTGCGGCTGCACGGGCTCGGCGGCCAGGTCGTCGTCACCGACCCGGCCGCCCTCGACAACGCGCGACGCGTGCACCCGCATCTGACCTATATCGACGATCGGGATGCGGCGCTCCGCGACGCCGACGTTGTCGTGCTGGTCACCGAGTGGGACGAGTACCGCCGCCAGATGCCGCCCGAGCATGCGGCGTCCCTGGTGCGCGGCAAGGTCGTCGTCGACGGGCGCAACTGTCTGGACGCCGCCGCCTGGCGGGCCGCCGGGTGGCGCTACTTCGGCATGGGCCGCCCCTAGCGCCGCATCCGCGCCGTCAACGGTCGCCGGACGACCCCTCAACGGACGCCGAGCCCGTCAACGGTCGTCGCGCACCCTCAACGGTCGTCGAGCGAGCGAGCCCCCTGGGGCGAGCGACGGCGAGACGCCGCAAGACGACACTCGACCGCACCACGTCTCGACGTCGCCTCCGCTGGCGCTCCGGCTCGCTCGACGACCGTGAAGTGGCGCTCGACGAGCGTGCGGGTCAGGGCTGGGGCTCGAGCTCGCGGATCGTATTTCCGTCGGCGATGTAGCGTCGGCCGCACTCGCACGCCAGGTCGGCCGGGAGCCGTTCGCCGCACCGGCAGACCCAGCCGATCTGCCGCGCCGGCGAGCCGACGACGAACGCGTGCGGCGGTACGTCGGCCGTGACGACCGCCCCGGCGCCGCTGAACGCGTCGTGGCCGATGGTGATTCCGCAGACCACCACCGTGCCGGCGCCGAGGGTGGCACCCTGCTCGACGATCGTCTGCAGGAGAGCGTCGCCACCGCGCTTGATGTGCGCCCGAGGTCGAAGGTCGTTGGTGAACACCACGCCGGGACCGAGGAAGACGTCGTCGGCGACGTGGACGCCCTCGAAGATCAGCACGCCGTTCTTCACGGTGACCCGGTCGCCGACGCTCGCGCCGCCCTCGACGTACGCGCCGCCGCAGATGTTGCAGTCGCGTCCGACGGTCGCGCCCTCCAGCACCTGGGCGAAGCCCCAGACGCGCGTCCCGCGGCCGACCGACGCGCTGAGGCAGCGGCCGTCCGGGTGCACGAACACGCCGTCCGGCGTCGTCGGCTCGTTGGTCATGGCGGGTCCCCCGATCGCCCGGCGGCGGCACACGCCGCCGCGATGATGACGTTTCTAGCGGTAGCTGACGAAGTTGTCGAGTGCCATCGGCTCCCCGGCGACGACGACACCAGCGACGACGAGGCGGTCGATGTCCGCGGCCGAGCGGCCGGCGGCGGCTGCGATCTCCGCGCTGTGCTCCCCGAGCCCCGGTGGGCCGCTCGCGCCGCTGCGCTGCGTCCGCTCGAACCACGCCAGCCGCCCGGGGGCGAAGTAGGGACGGCCGTTGGGGCGCGTCTGCTCCTGGATCAGCTCGCGGTCGATCAGGTCGGTCGCCTCGATGAGCTCGTTGGGATGCGGCGCCGCCGCCGCGTCGATCCCCCGCTCGCGCAGCCGCGCCAGCAGCGGGTCGCGCTCCTGGGCGGCGATGCCCGCTTCGAGATCCTCGCCCACCAGGGCCGTGAGCCGCCCGCGGTCGGCGGCCGCGCACTGCAGCCGGATCCAGCCGTCGCGGGCCGCGTACAACCGGTCGAGCTCGTCCGGTCCGGGATACTCAGGTCCCCCGACGCGGGCCGCGGGCCGGCCGACGATGCGCGTGAGCTCCCCTGACTGCATGAACACCGACGTGGCGGCCAGCGAGCCGGTGACGCGCTGCCCGTGGCCGCTGCTGCCCCGGTGGTAGAGCGCGACGGCGGCCGCGAACGTGCCCAGGACCGCGGAGGCGATGTCGTTGACGGCCATGGTCAGGAACACCGGGTCACCGTCGCCGCCCTGTGCCCGCATCATGCCGCTCATCGCCTGCAGCACCGGATCGAACCCCGGCTCCGCGCGCAGCGGTCCCGCCTCGCCGTAGCCGGTGAAGGAGACGGTGATGATGCCGGGGTTCAGACCGGACAGCGTCGCGTAGTCGATACCGAGCCGGTCGAGGACGCCGGGCCGGAAGTTGTCGATCACCACGTCTGCCTCGCGCGCGAGGTCGCAGAAGAGCTCACGGCCGTCGGCGCTGCGCAGGTCGACCGACAGAGACCGCATGCCGCGGTTGTACATGAATCCCTTGGTGCGGAAGGGATCGCCGGCAGGTGGCTCGACCTTGATGACGTCGGCGCCGAGCTCGGCCAGCAGGCTGCCGGCCAGCGGTCCGGCGAGCACGGTGCCCAGATCGAGCACCCGCAACCCGGCGAACGGCCCCTCGCCGGTCGGCGTCTCGGCCGACCGCCCCGGCGCCGTGCTCGCGGGACGGTCGCTCCATCCCAGGGAACTGGGGTCGACCGGCTCGGAGGAAGCGGCCGTCCGGATGGCTCCGGGAGTCCGCTCGAGCGCCATCGGGATGCCCGGCATCAGGACCTCTCCGCGGCAGGGATCGGCCACCTCGACCGCCATGCCGATCGCGCGCACCTGGGGGTGGTCGAGCCATGCGGCCCGGTCGAGGACGGGTCCGGCCGGGACGCCCACCTCGTGCAGCCGGGCGAGCCAGTCGTCCCTGTCGCGGGTGCGCAGGACGTCGGCGATGCGCTCCCGCACCCAGCCCCGGTTCGGCTGCAGCAGGATCGCGTCCAGATCACCGGCGATGCGCGGATCATCGACCAGGTCGGCGATGCCGAGCAGCGCGAAGAAGGCGTGCTGGAACTTCGGCGTCAACGCGCCCACGAACAGCCACTCACCGTCCGCACACTGGTATGGGGTGTACGTCGCGTTCGGTCCGCCGTTGCCCGCGGGAGGCGTGATCGTGAGGTTGTCGGGGTCGACGACCGAGGTCGCGCAGCCGGCGATCGCCGCCGCGTGGGCGCCGCCGACGGTGACGGTCTGCCCGCCGCCGGACTCCGCGCGGCGCAGGGCGGACAACGCGCAGGTCGCCGCCCACACGCCTTGCAGGTAGAGGATGTGCCGGTACACCGGGTCGATTGGGCGGTCCGTCGCCGACGACTGACGCAGCGAGATCCCCAACGCGGCGGACAACAGCTCGTTCGACTCACGAGCGGAGGCCCAGGGGCAGCTGTCCAGGAACGGCGGCATGGCCAGCAGCACCTGCTCGGCGGACGCCGAGGACCGCATCGCCTCGAGATCGGCCGCCGACACCACCTCGTCCGGCGCCCGACCGGTGATCACGAGGTCGGCGGCCGCGACCAGAGCGGCGAGCGTCTCTGACCGGTCACCGGAGACCCGCACCAGCCGCTTGTTGCGGTCCCAGGTGGCGAACCCGGGGTCGTCACGGCGCGACGGCCGGTCGGCGTCCTCGACGCGCACGACGTCCGCGCCGTAGTCCGCGAGCAGCATCGAGGTGACCGCGGGCGCGATCGCGGTGGACAGGTCGAGAACCCGTAGGCCGTCGAGCGCGTGCGTCATGGGCAATCCTTCCGGCAACACTGGCGTCGTCGACGCGTTCCCGACCCGCCGCGTCGGGGGTCGCGCCTGGCGCCAACCTACTACGCGGCGGCCTCGGCACATGCGGCGACGAGCTGGCGAATCGCCCCGGGAAGCCGATCGGACGCCGCCGCGGTGAACCCGAGCCGGAGGCGCTCATGACGCCGCTGAAATGCCTACTTATGCAGGCCAGACGCTGCACAAGTAGGCACCTTGATCGTCCGGAGAGGCGGGTCGCGGCCCCGCGAGCGATCGTTCGCTCGGTACAGGTCTCGCGGTCTCGGCCGCATGGGGTTAGGCTCCGAGGAATCCCTAGCACTGCGAACTAGATCACGGAGGCCGCGGCATGGTCGAAGAGCGAAAGGTCGACGTCCTGATCGTCGGAGCCGGCATCTCCGGCATCGGCGCCGCCTACCACCTGCGCCGGGACCTGCCGGACCGGTCCTTCGAGGTCGTCGACGCCCTCGACGGCCCCGGCGGCACCTGGTGGACGCACCGCTACCCCGGGGCGCGCTCGGACAGCGACCTGTTCACGTTCGGGTACTCCTTCAAGCCGTGGCGGGGACCGGCGATCGCCACCGCCGGCGAGATCCGCAGCTACCTCGAGGAGGTCATCGCCGAGAACGACCTCGCGCCGCTGATCAGCTACCGCACCCGCGCCACGTCGGCGAGCTGGTCCTCGGACGACGCGCTTTGGACCGTCGAGGTGGCGCGGGACGGCGAGGTCATCCGATACACGACCCCGTTCCTGTGGATGTGCCAGGGCTACTACGGGCACTCCGCGGGCTACACCCCGACCTGGTCCGGTATGGAGCAGTTCACCGGCCCGATCGTGCACCCGCAGCAGTGGCCGGAGGATCTCGACTACGCGGGCAAGCGCGTCGTGGTCATCGGCTCCGGCGCGACGGCGGCCACGCTGGTGCCGGCGATGGCCGAGACGGCCGAGCACGTGACGATGCTGCAGCGCACGCCGACGTTCTTCCTGCCGCGCCCGAAGACCCACGAGCTCGCCGAGACGCTGCGCAGCCTCGACACCCCCGACGAGTGGACGCACGAGATCGTGCGGCGCGCGTACTTCGCGCAGGGCGAGGAGATCATCAAGAACTCCACCGAGCAGCCCGACGCGGTCCGCACCCTGCTGCTGGACGGCATGCGGCCCTACCTGCCCGAGGGCTTCGAGGTCGAGAAGCACTTCAACCCGCCGTACCGCCCGTGGCAGCAGCGCATCGCCGTCATTCCCGACGGCGACATGTTCCACTCGATCAGCCAGGGCAAGGCGTCGGTCGTCACCGACACGATCGAGACCTTCACCCCGACCGGGATCCGCACGTCGTCCGGCGAGGAGATCGCGGCGGACATCATCGTGACCGCGACCGGGTTCGACCTCGAGCTGTTCGGCGGCATGGACTTCAGCCTCGACGGTGCGCCAGTGGACTTCAGCACCAAGCTGACGCATCGCGGCATCATGATCAGTGACGTGCCGAACATGGCCTACATCTTCGGCTACTTCCGCGCGAGCTGGACGCTGCGGGCCGACCTGGTGAGCCAGTACGTCGTCCGGATGCTCGAGCACATGAAGGCCAAGCACGCGACGGTCGTGGTGCCGCGCCTGCGGCCGCAGGACGCCGACATGCCGCTGCTGCCGTTCATGGACCCCGAGAACGTCAGCTCGGGCTACATGATGCGGTCGCAGGAGAAGATGTTCAAGCAGGGCGACCGCGAGCCCTGGGTGCACATGAAGGAGTTCCACGAGGAGCGGCACACGCTCCCCGTCGCCGACCTCGACGACGGCCTCATCTACAGCTGACCCGCACACCTGATTCCTGGAAAGAGGACGACGTATGGAGCTCGACGGACGAATTGCCGTGGTGACCGGAGCGGGCGACGGGATGGGGCGCGAGCTCACGCTCCAGCTCGCTGCCGCAGGATGCCAGGTGGCCGCGTGCGACGTGTCCCGGTCGGGTCTCGACCAGACCGTCGCGGCCCTGCCGGCCGATGCGCCGCTGGTCACCACGCACCTCGTCGACGTCGCCGACGAGCAGGCGATGCTCGGCTTCGCCGCCGACGTCCTCGAGCAGCACGCGACCGACCAGGTGCACCTGCTGTTCAACAACGCCGGGATCAGCGGCGGCGGGTCGCTGGTGGCCAGTGCCCGCGAGGCCTGGGACCGCACCTTCGCGGTGGACTTCTTCGGCGTGGTGAACGGGATCCGCGCCTTCCTGCCGTCGCTGATCGCGGCGCCCGAAGCGAAGATCGTCAACACCGCGAGCGTCAACGGCTTCTGGGCGACCATCGGCACGCACACCCCGCACACGGCGTACTCGGCGGCGAAGTTCGCGGTCAAGGGGCTCACCGAGGCGCTGATCACCGACCTGAGGATGAACGCGCCCCACGTGACCTGCGCCGTCGTGATGCCCGGGCACATCGGGACCGGCATCGTGACCAACAGCCGCAAGGTGCACTCGAACCGGGACGACGCGTCCCTGACCCCCGAGGAGCTGGTCGCGGTCCGGGCCCGCCTCGCGCTCGACGGCCGGGACGCCGCGGGCATGAGCGACGACGACGTCCAGACGGTGGTCGCCGACGCGGCCCGCGGCTTCGAGGAGAAGGCGCCGACGACCGCGCGAGAGGCCGCCACGATCATCCTCGACGGGGTGCGCACCGACCAATGGCGGATCCTCGTCGGCGCGGACGCCCACGAGCTCGACCGACGCGTGCGGCGGGACCCGGAGAACGCCTACACCCAGGAGTTCTACGACTCGTTCGTCAACGAGGTCGGCTGGCAGCTCGGCTCCAGCTGACGCCTCCCGGCCGCCGGCCCGAGTTGACGAGCACACACCTCCGCCGATGAGATAGAGCCATGCCTGACAACCCTGCCACGTCCGCCGAGAACCGCGTCGTCACCGCCAGCCGCGCCATCGCGGCGCCCGCTGCGGTGATCTTCGAGCTGATCGCCGACCCCGCCCGGCACGCCGACTGGGACGGCAACGGCAACATCGCCGAGGCCGCGGAGGGACAGCGCGTACGGGCGGTCGGCGACCGGTTCCGCACGAGGCTGACCGGCGACAGCGGCGTACGGGTCAATCACGTCGTGGAGTTCGACGAGGGGCACCGGATCGCCTGGCAGCCGGCGATGGAGGACGCTCCCCCGTTCGGCCAGCTGTGGCGTTGGGAGGTCGACCCGGCCCCCGACGGCGGCGCGACGGTGACGCACACCTACGACTGGACCCGGCTGGAGGACCCCACCCGGCTGGAGCGCGCTCGCTCGACGTCCGCCGCGATGCTCCGCGCCTCGCTCGACCGCCTGGCCACGCTCGCCGAGCAGTCCTGATCTCCGTCCTGGCCGGCACACCGCACGGCCCGCAGCTCGCCCATCCGCTCTCGAAGGTGCCCCTATGCCACTCACCCTGCACGACGTCCTCGACCTGCGCGAGGTAGCCACCGATTCGTTCCAGGCGCCCGCCGCGGTCGGCGGCGACCGGCTGTACGGCGGCTACCTGCTGGGGCAGGCGTTCGTGGCGGCGATGCGGACCGTCCCGGGCGACCGTCCCGCGAACTCCATCCACGCCAGCTTCCTGCGCGCCGGCGTCCCGGATGTCGACGTCACCCTCGACGTCCCGCGGGTCCGCGACGGCGGATCGTTCAGCAGCCGGCAGGTCGTCATGCACCAGGCCGGCCGCGAGCTGCTGCGCGCCACCGTGTCGATGCACACCGGCGAGGACGGCGACGACTGGCAGGCCCCGCACCCGGCGCCCGCCGCCCCACCGGAGGACTGCTACGAGATCGCGCCCGAGCGACGCTTCCCCATCATGGACGACTTCGAGCTGCGCACCGTGCACGAGTGGGACGGTCGTCGCCGCCTGCACCCCTACTGGATCCGGCTTGCCCGGCCGGTCGGCGACGAGCCCTACCTCCAGCACGCGGCGCTGCTGACGATCAGTGACCTGACCGTCATCCGCACCGCCCGGCACGTCGACGTCCCGGGTCTCGAGCACGCCGCGATGAGCCTCGACCACACGCTGTGGTTCCACCGCGCGCCGCGCATGGACGACTGGGTGTACGTCGACGTCGTCCCGACCAGCAACGCGCAGAGCCGGGCCCTGACGCAGGGCCGCATCAGCGACGCCGACGGGCGGCTGCTCGCCTCCATGAACCAGGAGGTCCTCTTGCGGATGCCCCGCGGCTTCACGCCCGAGGGCGACGACGCCGAGGTGGCCGACTAGCCGCACCCGGCCACGACGTCGGCGCCGGGCGCACCGCCGCTGTTGACCTCCTGATGCAGTTCTGATACTCCCAATATGGCTCCCCACCACTGTACCCGTGGCATCTCCACCGGGACGAGGGAGTCGTCGTGCACCAGCAGTACGTCATGTGGCTGGAGGAAACGTCACTGAAGGACCTTCCGCGGGTCGGCGGCAAGAACGCCTCCCTCGGCGAGATGATGGGCTCGCTGGCGAGCGACGGTATCCGGGTGCCCGGGGGGTTCGCCGTGACGGCGCACTCCTATCGCGAGGTGCTCCGCGCGAACGACCTCGAACCCGCGATCCGGGGGCACATCGACGCCTACCGCTCGGGGACCGCGTCCCTGCACGACACCGGGCAAGCGGTTCGCGAGCTGATCCTCGCGGCGGAGATCCCGGCGCCGGTGGAGGAGGCGATCCTCTCCCACTACCGCGAGCTGGGTGAGCGAGAGGGCGTTCGGCCGCTCCCCGTGGCGGTCCGCAGCAGCGCCACCGCGGAGGACCTCCCCGACGCCGCGTTCGCCGGTCAGCAGGAGTCCTTCCTGAACGTCTCCGGGGAGCACGCCGTCCTGGAGACGTGCCGCAGCTGCTTCGCCTCCTTGTTCACCGACCGCGCGATCGCCTACCGTGGCGCCAAGGGCTTCGACGACCTCGACGTCGCCCTCTCCATCGGCGTACAGCGGATGGTGCGGTCCAGCGCCTCGGGGGTGATCTTCACCGTCGACACCGAGTCCGGGTTCCCGGACGCCGTGATCGTCAGCGCCACCTGGGGCCTGGGCGAGACGGTCGTGCAGGGCATGGTGAACCCCGACAAGTACGTGGTCTACAAGCCCCTGCTGCCGGAGCCGGCCGTGCGGCCGATCATCGAGCGGACCGCGGGCGCCAAGAAGCGCAAGCTGATCTACGGCCGCGGCAACGGCGCCCGCACCCGCCTGGTGGAGACGACCGAGCGGGAGCGTCGCTCCCTGGTCCTCAGCGACGACGAGATCCTGCAGCTGGCCCGGTGGTCGGTGCTCATCGAACGTCACTACGGCGGCCCGATGGACATCGAGTGGGCTAAGGACGATCCCGGCGGTGAACTCTTCATCGTCCAGGCACGTCCCGAGACGGTGCAGGCCAACCGCAGCCAGACCCAGTTCGCCGTACACCGCCTCCTCGGGCGCGGCGAGCTGCTCGTGTCCGGCGCCGCCATCGGCGACTCCGTCGCGACCGGTCCGGCGTGCGTGCTGCGGGCGATCGGCGACATCGGGCGGTTCGTCGACGGCTCCATCCTCGTCACCGAGATGACGGACCCCGACTGGGTGCCGGTCATGGCGCGCGCCGGCGGCATCGTGACCGAGCACGGCGGCTCCACCAGCCACGCGGCGATCATCAGCCGCGAGCTCGGCGTACCCGCCGTGGTCGGCACGGGCAACGCGCTGGACGTCATCGAGGACGGCGCGATGATCACGCTTTCCTGCGCCGAAGGCGATCGCGGCCACGTGTACGCCGGGGAGCTCGAGCACCGGACGGAGAAGGTCGATCTCGAGCAGCTGCCCGAGACCAGCACGAGCATCATGGTCAACATCGCGAGCCCCGCGGCCGCGTTCAAGTGGTGGCGGCTGCCGACCGCGGGAGTCGGGCTGGCGCGGATGGAGTTCATCATCAACGACCTGATCCGCGTGCACCCGATGGCGCTCGTCCATCCCGAGCGCGTCACCGACCGGGACGAGGGCCGCCGCATCAGCGAGCTGACGCACGGCTTCGACGACCCCACCGAGTACTTCGTGGAGACCCTGGCCACCGGTCTGGCCAAGATCAGCGCGCCGTACTACCCGCGCCCGGTGATCGTGCGGCTCAGCGACTTCAAGACGAACGAGTACGCCCACCTGCTCGGCGGAGGGGCCTTCGAGGAGCCGGAGGCCAACCCGATGCTGGGGTTCCGCGGCGCGTCGCGGTACTACGACGAGCGCTACCGGGAGGGCTTCGCCCTCGAGTGCCGCGCCCTGAGGCGGGTGCGGGAGCGGATCGGGTTCACCAACATCGTCGTGATGATCCCGTTCTGCCGCACCGTCGCGGAGGCCGACCGGGTGCTGGAGCTGATGGCGGCGCACGGGCTGCGCCGCGGAGAGAACGATCTGCAGGTCTACATGATGTGCGAGATCCCCTCCAACGTCATCCTCGCGGAGCAGTTCGCCACCCGGTTCGACGGCTTCTCGATCGGCTCGAACGACCTCACCCAGCTGGTGCTGGGGATCGACCGCGACTCCGAGCAGCTGGCGCACCTGTTCGACGAGCGCAACGAGGCGGTCACCCGGATGATCAGCATGGTGGTCGCCGCCGCCCATGACGCCGGCATCAAGATCGGGATCTGCGGCCAGGGGCCGAGCAACCACCTCGACTTCGCGGAGTTCCTGGTGACGCAGGGAATCGACTCCATCTCGCTGAACCCCGACTCCGTGCTGAGAACCATCCCGAAGATCGCCGAGGTCGAGCAGCGGTCGAAGAGCGGATCCCCGGCGCCGTGAGCGACGAGACGATGCGCGCGTGGCGGACCGACCGGTCTCCCGGCACCGTCGTCCGCGCCCAGGCGGCCACGCCGACGCCCGCTCCCGGCGAGGTGCTCGTGCGGGTGCAGGCCTGCGGCGTGTGCCGCACCGACCTGCACGTCGTCGACCAGGAGCTGCCGGTCCACCGCCCCCGCGTGATCCCCGGTCACCAGGTCGTCGGCACCGTCGACGGCACCGGCAGCGACGTGCAGGAGCTGCGCACCGGCGACCGCGTCGGGATCGCCTGGCTGCGCCTCACCTGCGGAGTGTGTCGTTGGTGCCGCTCCGGCCGCGAGAACCTGTGCCCGAAGGCCCAGTTCACCGGCTGGGACGCCGACGGCGGGTACGCCGACCTGGTGACCGTCCCGGAAGCGTTCGCCTACCGGCTGCCCGCGGACGCCGATCCGCTGCACCTGGCACCGATGCTGTGCGCGGGCATCATCGGCTATCGGGCGCTGGCGCGGGCCGCGCTGCCACCGGGCGGTCGGCTGGGCATCTACGGATACGGCTCGAGCGGCCACATCACGGCGGCGCTGGCCACGGCGATGGGCGCCGAGATCTTCGTGATGACCCGTGGCGCGGCCAACCGGCGGCTCGCCGAGGAGCACGGCGCCGCGTTCGTGGGCGACACATTCGACACGCCGCCGGTCGAGCTGGATTCGGCGATCGTCTTCGCGCCGGCCGGCGAGATCGTCCCGGCCGCGCTGCGGGCCACCGTGCGTGGCGGAACCGTGACCCTCGCCGGCATCCACATGACCGACATACCGGCGATGCGGTACGCAGAGCATCTCTTCGGCGAGCGGGACCTGCGCACTGTCACCGCGAACACGCGAGCCGACGGCGAGGCCTTCCTGCGGCTGGCCGAGCACCTCGCGCTGAAGCCGGCAGTCACCGTGTACCCGTTCGAGCAGACCGCCCAGGCGCTGGACGACCTGAGATCCGGGGCCGCCGCGGGGTCGCTGGTGATCGCCGTCGGATGAGCCGTCCGCTACGCCAGACCGACCAGCGACGAGGGCGACTCCAAGGCGTCGATCGCGGCAATGGCGACGTCCACGGTGGTGTAGAACGGGCAGCGCGGCGACTCGCCGATGCGTTCGAGCGCGCCGCGGACCCGCCGCGAGATGCCCGTCACCGCCAATCTGACGTGGTGCCGGGCCAGCTTGCGGCGGGTGAGGTGCAGCAGGGCCAGCCCGTCCGGATCCAGCCGGGCGGTGCCGAGATCGATCAGCACCCACCGCGGATGGAGACCGATGGCCTCCTCGACCGCTTCCGACAGCCGATCGAGCGCGTCGCTGCCGACGGTCCCCCACATGCTGATCAGCACGATCCGGCGTTCCGGGCAGTGGTCGATGCTGATGACGCACGCGTCCGCGGTCGATGATTGGGCTCGCACGTGTTGCTGCTCCTGCGTCCTACGGGCGAACACCGGACGCGGTGTGCGCCGCATCCGGGTCGCCGGTCTGCTCGATCGCACCCAGGATGCTGCAGCGGCGGCGCGGGCGACTAGTGCCGAAGGTCCCGCGCTCGCCCCACCCGCTCGACGAGCCCGTCGTGCGCCCCGATCGGGATCATCGAGCCGCAGCTCGAGCCGGGTGGCGGCCGGTTTCCACAGCCGGGCCCGGAACTCGGTCTCCCAAGCGCGCTGCGCGTGGGCGCTCTGGTCCCAGAAGGCCGGTGCGGTCGACCTCTCGAACACGTGCAGCAGGATGGCCTCCTCACCGGCGACTCCGAGCATCCGGACCGCCGCGCGGGCCACCGAGGCCGCGCCGGCGGTGCCATCGATGGGCGCCAGGATGCGCAACGGGTGGCTCAGGGCGCGCACGTCCTTCGCCGGGGCGGTCACGCCGCCGCCCGGCACTGCCAGCAGCCAGCCGGGGTAGGCACCCAGCAGCCCGAGACACCCTTCGGTCGCATCCGCGCCGCACGGCAGAACGGTGAGCCGGGGATCCAGGCCGACGAGCTCGGCCGCGAGGTCCGACGGGACGCTGCCGTCGAACGGGCGTACCTCCTGGTCCTCGGCAGGCTCCGCGGAGACGAGCCGCTGCTCCACGCGGGGGTTCGCCAGCAGGACGAGCGAGGCGTGCAGCAGCCGGCTGTAGGTCCGTGCCACGGCGACGATCCGCTCGGCGCGGTCCACCTCGTCTACGACCGCGACGATCCTGCTCATGTCGGTGCCACCACCTTCCAGCCGGACGGTGCCGGCTCGAGGACGGCCCGGCCGTCGATCAGCCGCACGCCATCGGCGGCGCGCAGCCCGAGCGGCCCGTCGGTGTGCACGGTCACCCGGTCGGCGCAGACGTTGACCCGCAGCCGACGCCCGAGGCAGCGCAGCCGGAGGTCGAGCCGCTGCCACGACTCCGGCAAGCGGGGGTCGATCAGCAGAGCGCCGTCCACGACCCGCAGACCCGCGAAGCCGTGGACGAGGGCCTGCCAGGCCGCGGCCAGCGCCGCGAAGTGCAACCCCGAGGCCGTGGTGCCGGTCAGGTCGTCGAGGTCGATGCGCAGCGTCGTGCGCAGCATGTCGACCGCCTCGGCGGTCCGCCCGGCACGCGCGAGCAGCGCGGCGGCGATGCCGGGCGAGAGCGAGGAGCCGTGCGTCGTGCGCGGCTCGTAGAAGGCCAGGTTCGGCTCCAGTGACCCGGGCGCCACGTCGTCCGGCAGCAGGTGGTGGAGCATCAGCACGTCTGGCTGCTTGATGATCTGCGAGCGCAGCAACCGCTCTCGAGACAGCAGCAGGTCGGCCGCGATCGGGCGGCGTCCGAGGTCGGCGGCCATCAGCGGCTCGAGTGCCAGGTATCCGGCGAACTGCTCGTAGAGGCCGGTCGCGGCGTCTTAGCCGTCGAACATCCCAGCCGCGAGGGCGCGCCAGGCAGCCGCCTCCTGGCGCGCTCCGTCGGAGCCGTCGATGCGCTCCAGCAGGTCGGCGCCGCGGCGGAGGTTCCAGCGCGCCATCACGTTGGTGAACGCGTTGTCGTCGACGCGGTCGTGGTACTCGTCCGGGCCCATCACCCGGTCGATGTGCACCGAGCCGTCCCGGTCCCGGCGGCAGCGCGAGGCCCAGTAGCGGGCCGTCTCGACGACGAGCGGGTACCCGCGGTCGTGCAGCCAACGGTGATCGCCGGTCCAGGCGGCGTAATGCTCGGCCGCCCAGGCGACGTCCGCGACGATGTGCTCCTCGAGCTCACCGGTGCGGATCAGCATGAGCAGACCGCCGATGCTGGCCGATCGTGGGGTGACGTCGGTACCGTCACGGGCCGACTCCCAGGGGAAGCGGGCGCCGTCGAACGCATGGATCTGGGCGATGGCGCGCGCCTGCGGAAGCCGGCGCAACCGGTATTCGAGCATCGATCGCGCGGCCCGCGGCGACATCGTCGCGAGCGCCGGCAGCATGAAGACGTCGGCGTCCCAGAACACGTGGCCGCGGTACGCCTTGCCGGTGAGCCCTCGCGCGCCGATCGCGGACTCGCCGTCGCCGTGCACGACACCCCATAGCTGGAACAGCGCGAATCGCGCCGCCAGCTGCAGCTCGGGATCACCGACGATCTCGACGCCGACGTCGCGCCACCGTCGGGCCCAGGCCGACCGGTGACGACGCAGCAGCGCGTCGAAGCCGCCGTCCATCGCCGCACGCAGCAGCCGCTCGGGACGCCCGTGCAGCGGATGGCGACGCTCGGAGGTGGCGTACGCGGCGATCCGCTCCACCATCTGCAACGGAGCGGAACGAGACGTGCTGTCGCGATGCAGCAGGATGATGCCGTCCCGGACGTCCTCGCGCAGCATGAGCCCGGCACGCAGGTCGAGGACCCGCCGTCGGCGGGTCTCGACGGAGCCCAGCCGCATCGCCGGCCAGAACGGTCCCGGAAGCAGCTCCTGGGACTCCCCCTGGCCCACGTAGACACCGGCGGCCAGGACGAGCGGCTCGGTGTCCGACGTGGTGTCCTCCGACGTGGCTCGGGTGGCGACGCGGCCGTCGGAGACCGTGAACAGGCAGTCGACGACCCGCCGCCGGGCCGGGACCGAGTCGTCGTCGACGATCACCCATTCCGCGTCCTCGTCCACGTGGGGGAGCCGGCGGGTCCGGCGCCGATGGAGCTGCTCGTCCAGCAGGCCGGCGACGATGCCGGCGTACCCTCCGTCGGTGTCGCCTGGTGCGCCGTCCGGGCAGCCGGCCGGCCCGGTCGACGGCACCTGGGGCGCCGTCTCGCAAGCCGGTCGGCGGACGTCGACGATGGTGCTGCCCGGCAGCTGCCGCCCCAGGCGCAGGGCGGGACTGCTGGACGGTCCCTCCGTCAAGCCGTCGGGGCACGCGACGACGAGCACCAGGCCGGGCGTTATCCCGGCGTCGCCGAGCAACCGGAGCGTCCGCGACTCGGCCGTCGTGCCTGATGCCCGGTCGGTCGGTGCGGGTGGGACCGGCCGCGGGCCTCGCGGCGTCGCCCGGTAGACGGCGCGGGGCGAGCGCGGGACGAGCAGCAGCTCGCCGTGCCCGGCCGGGACGCCGAGCCGGGCGACCTCGGCCGGCTCCACGCCGGCGACGACCACCGTCGCGCCGCGCGCGACCAGCCGCCCGATCCTCGACCGCGGCCCCGCTCGCTCGCCACCGAGCGCGCTCCGGTCGAGGATGATCGCCTCGAAGGTGCGCTGCAGCGCCGGTTGCGCGTCCATCGGCCCATGCTCACTCGATAGGCCGCCGCGGCGGTGATCCGGGCGTCTCGCGGCAGCGCGGCGCGCTCACGACGCCGTCTCCGCGCTGTCGGACCCCGCGCCCGGCCGATCGAGGCCGTTCATAAGGTCGCGGTCGCGGCGCGGTGCCCGTACCCGGTGCAGGAAGCCGCGGCTGGAGTAGGTGTGGATGATCTCCTCGTACAACGCGACGTACTCGCGGACCATCCGGTCGACGCCGAAGCGCCGCTCCGCGTCCTGGCGGCAGTCCCGGCGGTCGAGGCGCTGGATCTCGCAGAGCGCCGCCACGGCATCACGCTGGTCGTCGCACAGGAACCCGGTGAGTCCGTGGGTGACGATCTCCGGGGCCGCCCCGCGCCGATACGCGACGACCGGGGTCCCGGTGGCGAGTGACTCGGCCATCACGAGACCGAACGGCTCGTCCCAGCAGATGGGGTTGACGAGCGCGGCGGCGTTGCGCAGCACCTCGATCCGCTCGGCCAGGGGTAGCTCCAGGGGCGGCTCGTCGAGCAGGTGCCGCACGTGCTCCTTGAAGTACGCGACCTCGGTGGCGTCCCGCGCATCTTGGTGACCAGGCGCAGCGGCCAGCCGGCTTTCCGCGCGATCCGCACGGCACGGTCGACGCCCTTGTCCGCGCTCATGCGGCCGACGAACGCGACGTAGCCTCCGGTGCCGTCGCCGGGCAGGTACGCCGCGGTGTCGATGCCGTGGTGGATCACCGCGCTGATCGGTACGCCGGCGCGGGCCGCCTGGTCGGCGGAGATCGCCACGATCGCGGCCGTGCGGGCGATCTCGGCGTAGACCGGGCGGGTGAGGTCGGTGAATCGCCCGTGCGCGGTGCAGACGATAGGGACCCGGGTCACCTGGGAGCGGCCCGCGACGAGCGGACCGAGCTCGGTGTGGTCGTGGATGATGTCGACGTCGCCGAGCGACTCGTACGCCGCGAGCACGTGCGCCGCCTCGGGGATCGCCGCGCCCCACGGCGTGGCGGGATCGGCGAACAGCGACCGGCGCTCCACCGGGCTGCTCGAGGACCCGACGGTGAACAGCACGACGTCGTGACCGGCCTCGCGCAGGCCGCGGGCCAGGTTGTCGACGACCGACTCGGTCCCGCCGTACGCCGCCGGCGGGACGGTGACCCACGGCGGCGCGATCGGGCCGGCGGGCGTTTGGCGGCGCCGCGCGCTGCTCCCCGACGCATTACGGTTCAGCGCTGCCGCCGGTGTCACCAGGGACCGAAGTCCCGAACGTGCGCCCCCGGGCTCGTCCCCGGCGGGCTGGGGCCGTCGGCTCGGTCGGCTGCGCCGCCCGCGACGTGCCGGCGTACCGCCTGGAGGATGCGCTCGACCTCGTCGCTGACGGTGGCGAGCCGGGCCGTCGCCTCGGGACTGGTGAGCAGGCTGCCGAGCCCGGCGATGCCGAGCTGCATGCGCAGCAGGCGGCCGATCAGCAGCTCGGTGAGCTGCGGGTCGAGGTCCCGCGGGTCACGGTCGCGCCTCCCGTCGCCCGGCGGCATCCGGCCGGCGGGCGATACCCCGCCGGTGGGCGCGGCGTCGCGCGCGAGCGGGGTCGTGAGGGCCGTGATCATGGCTGCGGCGACCGGGTCGGGGCTGCCGTCGGCGCCGTCGTCGACCGGGGTCCCGGCGGGGCCGGCGACCAGCCGTCGCAGCTGCTCGCCGGCGAAGTCGGCGTACAGCCCGACCGTCTGCACCAGCGCCCGGTCGAGCGCGACGGGGTCGTGCCACAGCGCGTTCGCGACCCCCATCAGGCGGCCGGCGAGGTCGAACAGCGGCGTGGCCAGTACCGCTCGGAAGCGGGTCTGGTCGGCCAGCGGCTGGATGGGCGCGAACCTGGGGTCGGAATGCAGATCGCCGACCGCCACCTGTCGCCCGGTGCGTGCGGCGGTACCGGACACCGTTCGGTCGTCCTCGAGGACGCCGAACTCCTGCACGACCCGCTGCGCCAGCCCGGCGTGCGCGACGACGCGCAACGCTCCTCCGCCCGGGTCGACGATCTGGACGGTGGCTGTGTCGGCGCCGGTCAGCGCCATGAGCTGCTCGACCACCGAGGGCAGGAAGCGGCGCAGCGACGTCGTGCGGGTGCGGGCGCCGGCCGCCTGCGCGCGCGACGCGATGCCCGGATCCCTGATGACGGCGCGGACAGCCTGTGAGAAGTGCTCGGCCCGCTGGGCGCGGTACCGGGTCGGCGAGCGATGGCTGTGTACCAGGGCCAGGGTGGCCGCGGGCACGAGGAGCTCGTCGACGATCTCCGCCTGCGCAGCGGGCACAGCCCACCCCCGATCACCCGGCAGCGGTGCACCGACCCCTCGTGTCGCGGCAGTGCCGACACGTCCGAGGCTGCTTCTTCAGCGCACGTCCTTGAGCATCGCCCTTTCGGGGCCCGCGGTCAAGATCGGCGCCTGCTCGGCGGGGGAGGCCGGGCACCGCTGAGGGCATGGCGCGGGCCCCCCGCTCGCGCCATGCCCTCAACTCACTGCCGGACAGCTGTAGCGGTCTCCCGCACCGTTCCCGGTGGTGATGGATCCATTACGCCAGAGGGAGCCTGCTGCCAATAGGGTCCTAGGTCCCGTTCCTATCGGCGGGGCCGCAGGACCCGGGCGGGTGAGCCCCGGCCGGCCGCGCGAGTGGCGGCGAGTGGCTCGGTACGCCGTTATAGGCTCGGCGAACCCCGCTATCAAGGAGTGAGCGATGAACGAGACCACCCGGGCCGCAGGCGTCATGGAGTTCGGCGGAGCCCAGAATCTGCAGCTGGTCGAGGTCCCGATCGAGCACGCCGGCACCGGCCAGGTGCGGGTGCGGGTGCACGCGGCGGCGGTGAACCCGACCGACACCTACATCCCGCTCGGTTCCCGGGTGCGCAAGGGCGAGACGCCGACGTTCCCGCAGGTGCCCGGGATGGACATCGCCGGTGTCATCGACGAGGTCGGGCCCGGCGTGCAGACCGGCGTGCAGGTCGGCGACCGGGTGATGGGCATCGTCGTGCCCTCCGGCACGCACGGCGCGTACCGCGAGAGCATCGTGCTGCCGGCGGTGTCCGTGACGCTCGCCCCGGCCGGCACCAGCCACGCCGAGGCCGCCACGCTGCCGATGAACGGGCTGACCGCCCGCCTCGCGCTCGACCTGCTCGCCCTCAAGCCCGGCCAGACCCTCGCCGTCACGGGAGCCGCCGGAGCGTTCGGCGGGTACGTGATCCAGCTGGCGAAGGCGGACGGGCTCACCGTCGTCGCCGACTCGTCCGAGGCCGACGAGCAGCTGGTGCGCGACCTCGGCGCCGACATCGTCGTCCGCCGCGGCGACGACGTCGCCGAGCGGTTCCGCGAGCACTTCCCGGAGGGCGTCGACGCCCTCGCCGACGGCGCCGTCCTGGACGAGAAGGCGCTGTCGGCCGTGAAGGACGACGGCAAGGTCGCCACCGTCCGGTTCTGGAAGGGCAACGGTGAGCGGCGGCTGCAGTTCTTCCCGGTGATGGTGCGCGACTACGCCGAGAACCATGCCGCGCTGGACCGGCTGCGCCAGCAGGCCGAGGACGGCGTGGTCACCCTCCGCGTGGCGAAGACCTTCCCGGCGGAGCAGTCCGCCGAAGCGCAGCAGCTGCTCGCCAAGGGCGGCGTACGCGGGCGCATCATCCTGGAGTTCTGATGTCCTCGAGTGCCTGCCCCTGCGGCAACGGCGCGTACGCCGACTGCTGCGAGCCGCTGCACGACGGCGTCCGCGCGGCCCGCACCGCGGAGGAGCTGATGCGCAGCCGCTACTCGGCGTTCGCCATCGGGTTGTCGGACTACATCTTCCGTACCTGGCACCCGCGGACCCGACCGCAGGACGTCTCCATCGAGGGGCTCACGTGGAGCGACCTGCGGATCCTGTCGACGGTCGAGGGCGGCGAGGACGACGACGAGGGCGTCGTCGAGTTCAGCGCGTCGTACGCCATCGGGCCACTGAAGGGCGACGTCCACGAGCACTCCGGATTCCTGCGCCACGCGGGCCGCTGGCACTACGTCGCGCCGGTCTCCGAGTCCTGAACGGCATCCTCGGCTCGCGGCGTACTTCGGTACCGGAAACCGGCCGAATCGGTACCGAAGTACGCCGCGAACGGCGGAACCTGCGCGCTGGTCAGCCGCCGAAGAAGTGCCAGCCGACCCACCACCAGGCCAGCACCAGCCCGATCTGCGCGGCGCGGTGCCGCGTCGCCCGCCGCATCGCCTCCGCGAGGGTGATCCAGCGGCCGCGTCCGCGGCGGCCCGCGACCTCGATCGCCGCGAGCAGCAGCACCACCGCGAGGTAGCCCGCGACGGTCCAGACGTGGCTGCTCATCGCCGGTCCCCCGGCCGGCGGATCGTGCGCAGCAGCCACCAGCCGGACGCCGACCACAGGGTGAGGGCGACGAGGCGCGCCGCCGGCTCGGCGAGCACCGGGTCGAGCAGCGTGGACAGCGTGGGGTTGGCGTAGCTGCCGGTCTGCGGGTCGGGTTGCAGCAGGAAGCTCACGAGCTCGATGAGCGCCAGCAGCACCAGCACCGCCGGCCATGCCCACCACCGGGCGGCGACGTCGGGGCCGGCGCCAGGAGCGCCTCGCGGCGCGGTCAGGACAGCGACCGCCGCGAGCAGCCCGATCGCGACGAGCATGATGCGCACCGGTGTGCTGCCGATCGGCAGCACACCCACCGCGCCGATCGTCACGCAGCAGGCCGCCACCCCCCACCAGGGGACCGCGGGCCACCGGACGTCCACGACCGGGACGGGCCGCGCGTGGTCCACGGCGATCAACGCGACGACGCCGGCGAACACTGCGATGTCCACGACGTCCTGCCGGACGACGTGCACGAGGAGCGTGATCAGCAGGATGGGCACCGTGGGGTCGAAGAACCGACCCGACGTCGTCCGGCGCTCGCGGGCCATGCCTGCAGCCTAGGGCAGCCGCGCCGGCGTCCCGGCGCGCGGCGATAGGTTCCCGCGATGCCGCGAGAACGCTGCATCGCGGGAATACGGCACGATCAGCGTCCGACGTACGTCGGCTCGCGCTTCTCCAGGAACGACCGGACGCCCTCGCGGTGGTCCTCGGTGGCGAAGAGCTCGCCGAGCGTCCGGGACACCCACAGGCCGAGCTCGGTCCAGTCGGGATCCAACGCCTTGCGCAGCCCGCGCTTGAGCGCGGCGACCGCCAGCGGCGGGTTCGCCGCGATCCGTCCCGCGAGCTCGAGCGCGCTCGGCATGAGCTGCTCCTCGTCGACGACGTCCCGCACGAGCCCGATCTGCTTCGCCCGGTCGGCGTCGATCAGCTCTCCGGTGAACAGCAGCTCGGCGGCGTTCGAGCGTCCGACGACCCCGGCCAGCAGTCCGAGGCCGGCCACGTCGCTGCACAGCCCCCGCTTGACGAACAGCTCGCCGAAGCGGGCCCGCCGCGACGCGATGCGGATGTCGGCCATCAGCGCCAGCTCGACGCCCCACCCGACCGCGGTGCCGTTGACCGCCGCGATGACCGGTACGTCGGTGTGCAGCAGCGCGTCGGCCGCCGGCGTGAGCCGCGGCTCCCGGCCCTCGGTCGGCGGCTTGCGCTCCCCCGCGCCCATCACCGAGCGGACGTCGTCGCCCGAGCAGAACGACTTCCCGGCGCCGGTGATCACCAAGGCCCGGGCGGTGGTCGAGCGCACGCAGTCGGTCAGCTCGGCGTACGCCTCGTGGCTCAGCGCGTTGTGCACCTCGGGGCGGTTCAGGGTGATCACGCCGACGTGATCGGTCTCGGTGTAGAGGATGCTGTTCATGCCCTCAGGCGCCCTTCTGGTCGAGAACTTCGGTCCGTAGCTGGCGCTTGAGCGCCTTGCCGGTGGCGGTCCGCGGCAGCGGCTCGTCGCGGATGATCACCGCGGCCGGCACCTTGAACCTGGCGAGCTGCCCGGCGACGTGGTCCTGCAGCTCGGGCTCGCTCACCCTGGCTCCGGGCCGCGGCACGACGACGGCGACGGCGACCTCGCCGAGCTGGTCGTCGGGGACGCCGACCAGGGCGACGTCGAGCACCGACGGGTGCTCGAACAGCGCGTTCTCCACCTCGACGCAGTAGATGTTCTCGCCGCCGCGGATGATCACGTCCTTGAGCCGGTCGACGACGTAGACGAACCCATCGACGTACTTGCCGAGGTCGCCGGTGCGGAACCAGCCGCCCTCGAACGCCGCGGCCGTCGCGTCCGGGTTGTTCCAGTAGCCGCGCACCACGTTCGGGCCGCGGAACCAGAGCTCGCCGACCTCGCCCTCGGGCACCGGTTCGCCGTCCGGGCCGACGACGAGGAGATCGGCGCCCGGTTGCGGCCGCCCGACGGAGTCCGGGTGGTCGAAGTAGTCCTGGCCCGAGTTGCTGACGATCGCGGACGTCGTCTCGGTCAGCCCGTAGCCGTTCGCCGGGGACACCTTCCGCTGGAACTGCGTCTCGATGCGGGTGATCAGGTCGTGCGGCACCGCCGCCCCACCGCTGGCCAGACCGACGAGGCTCGCCAGATCGCCAGGGTCGCCGCCCTCGTCCTCGACGAGCTCCTTCACGATCGTCGGCACGGCGGCGACCGCGGTGAGCTGCTCGTCCTTGATGTGCCGCCGCGCCACGGCTACATCCCACTTGTACATGAGAACCAGCTTGCTGCCGCCGGACGCCGTCGCGATCATCGTGGACATGCCGGCGATATGGAACAGCGGGAACGGGCACAGTGTGCCCGGCTGGGTCGTCGGGAGAGCGACGGGCTGCGGCTGCATCGCCATCGTGACCGCGCGACCGAGCTGGGTGTTGAGCAGATTGGTGCAGTGGTTGCGGTGCGTGCCGATGGCGCCCTTGGGCCGACCGGTCGTGCCGGAGGTGTAGAGGATCGTCGCGTCGTCGTCCGGGTCGATCTGCGCCTCCGGCAGTGCCGCGGCCGGGTCGAGGCCACCGGTGAGCTCCTCCCAGGCGATCGTGCCGGCGACCGGCTCCGCGACGCGGACGGCGACCACCGGTACCTGGCCGAGCTCGGCGCAGATCGGGACCATGAGCGCCGCGCGTTCGCCGTCCGCGACGACGAGGGACGGGGTGCTGTCGGCGACCGCGTAGCGCAGCTCCTCGGCGGTCCACCAGGCGTTGAACGGCACGACGATCACCCCCAGGACCTGGGCCGCGAAGAACACCGGGACCCACTCCGGGTAGTTGCGCATCGCGATGCCCAGCCGGTCGCCCTTGCGCAGGCCGTAGTCGTCGCGCAGCCTCGTTGCCAGACCGGCGACCAGCGCGGCGTGCTCGGCGAAGGAGACCCGCTCGTTCTCGTAGATGAGGAAGGGCAGGTCGCCGTACTGCCGGGTCTGCAGGAACACGTCGCGAAGGGTCTGCGGTCCGGCGGTGAACACCCGCATCGGGATGCCGCGGACCTCGCGCTCGGTGATCTCGAAGTCCGCGCCCGGGGCGGTCAGCCGCGCGACCGCCTCCTCGCGCGGACTCAGAGCGGTCGTACCGCCTGCGGGATCCTGCACCATGCGTGGCCTCCTGCCGCGTCGACAGAGCGTCGACGGCGTCGTCGATCGGTTATCCGCACCGTACCGGAAAGGTTCGCACCGCTATTGAATTTTCTCGGCGGCTGGTGTGGCATACGTTGACCAGGAGATGCAGCGGCGGAACGAGGAGCGCAGATGAGCCAGGAGCAGGACAACAAGCAGACCGTGACGAGCTTCCTCGAGGCCTTCAGCAGCGGGGACGTCGACGCGGTGCTGGGCGCGATGAGCGACGACGCGACCTGGTGGACCGCCGGGCGCATCAAGGGGATGTCGGGCACCGCTCCCAAGGAGGTCTTCGCCAAGGGTCTGCCGGGTCTGCTGTCGGCCTGCCAGGACGGCAAGATCGCGATCACGCCGACCGCGATGACCGCCGAGGGCGACCGGGTCGCGGTCGAGGCCGAGTCGTCGGCGGAGACGCGCAGCGGTCGCTCCTACCGCAACCAGTACCACTTCCTGTTCACGGTGCGGGACGGCAAGATCGCCGCGGTCAAGGAGTACATGGACACCGACCACGCGCGGGCGACGTTCATCGACGCCTGAGCCGCGTGTGCCGACCGAAGCCCCGAGCCGGAGGCGCCGCGCCGGTGGCTGCCTCAGCCAGATGGAAGGAAATCACGATGCGCCAGTTCCTGACCCGCGATGACGGAGTACGCCTCGCGTACGAGATCCACAATCCCGACGCCGCGGGGACGCCGATGGTCATCACGCACGGATACTCGGCTACCGCAGCGATGTGGGAGCCCAACATCGCCGCGCTCTCGGAGAACCGCCCGGTGCTCACCTACGACCAGCGAGGCCACGGCCAGAGCGGCGATCCCGGAAGCCCAGAGGGCTACAGCGAGGCGATCAACGTCGCCGACATCGACGCGCTCGTCGATCTGCTCGACGCGCCGAAGGTGATCGTCGCCGGCATGTCCCTCGGTGGATACCTCTCCATGGCCTACTACCTCGCCCATCCGGAGCGTGTCGCCGCGTTGCTGCTGCAAGACACCGGCCCAGGCTACAAGAGCGACGAGTCACGCAACGCGTGGAATCAGCACGTCGAAGCCATCGCGGTCGAGAAGGGCAGCGATGATCCGGAGGCGTCGCAGTCCGCAGAGGTCGTTCGCGCCGTGCACGACAATCCGAAGGCGTTGGCGCACGCCGCTCGCGGCGTGCTTGCCCAGCGGGACGCGCGGGTCATCAGCTCCCTGCCGAGGATCGCCGTGCCGACTCTCGTGGTCGTCGGTGCGAACGACGTGGGGTACCTCGCCGGGACCGACTACATGGTCGCCAAGATTCCCGGTGCCCGGAAGGTCGTGATCCCGGACGCCGGCCATGCCGCGAACATCGACCAACCGGAGCTGTTCAACGCCGCCGTGACCGACTTCCTGCGCGACCTGTAGGGCTCCGCGCCGCCGGATTAGAAGGAGGCTGCCTATGTCGTCCCATCTTGGACTCGTGCTCAAGTCTGTTGCTGCCGCCGACGTCGCCACGATCGCCGCCGCCGCGGAAGACGCCGGGTTCTCGCACCTGTACCTGCCCGAGACGGGTCTGCTCCCCGGCCCGGGGACGACCGGGCGCGATCCGTTTATCACGTCGTCCGCCGCCCTGCAGGCAACGAGCGCGCTGCAGGTCGGACCGGGCGTCGCGGTGACCCTCGTGCGACCCGGTCGCCTCGCGGGGCTGCTGGCCGCAACCATCAATGAGCAGTCCGGCGGACGGTTCATCATGGGCATCGGCGTGTCGCATCGACCCGCGATCGAGGCGCTCGGCCTGCCGTACCCGTCGTCACCGCTCGGTCACCTCAGGTCGTATCTCGACGACCTCGACGCGGCCGAGAGCGACATCGCGTTCGGCGCGGGATATCCGGTCATGGTCGGGGCGCTGGGACCCAAGATGATCGACCTCGCTGCAGCCGAGGCCGATGGCGCCGTGCTCAACTGGCTCACGCTCGCGAAGGCCCGCACGACGGTCGCGCGCCTCACCGAGACCGCGCGGGCGTCCGGCAAGGACGGGGTCGCGTCGGCACTGTTCGTCCGGGTCGGTCCGCCGGGAGATGTCCGCGCTGATGCTGCGTCCTACAACGATCGACTACCGAACTACCGCAAGCACTTCCTGAGCCAGGGCCTCACCGACGCCGACGCGGTGGTCGCGAAGACCTGCATGCGCCTGGACGCCGCCGAAGTCGTCGACACGCTCGCCGGCTACCGGGACGCCGGCGTCACGGTGCCGTGCGTGTATCCGACCGGCATGACCGCCACGGAGATCGTCCACTTGCTCGACGCGGTGGGTCGGAAGGCCAACGATTGACTTGTTGACCCAGGCTTTCACTTGTCGAGCTGACAGGATTTGAACCTGCGGCCCCCTGACCCCCAGTCAGGTGCGCTACCAAACTGCGCCACAGCTCGCCGGTGATCGCTCACCGTCCGGCCCCGCACGCGGAACCGGCCATTAATGGTAACCCACCGCGCCGGCGTGACAGACGGCGGGACGCTCACACCGTCGACTTGGAGTCCCCGTCGATGGGCAGCGCCTGGCCGCTGATCGACCGCCCGTGCGGGCCGGCGAGGAAGACGGCGAGGGCGGCGATGTCCGCCGGGTCGGTGAACGCCTTGACCGACTGGTTGGCCAGGGCCGCCGCACGCTGCTCCTCGAGGCTCGTCCCCTCCTGCTCGGCGCGGCCCCGCAACACGCGGTCGATGCGCTCACCGGCGACGGCGCCGGGGTGGATCGTGTTGGAGGTGATCCCGAACCGCCCCAGCTCCATGGCGAGCGTCTTGGCGAAGCCCACGAGCGCCCACTTCGTGCTGGAGTAGGCGATCCGGTTGGGGTAGCCGAAGCGTCCCGCGACCGACGACATGGTGATGATCGAGCCGGCGTCCGACTCCTTCAGCAGCGGGATCGCGCGCTGGGTGACCATGAACGTGCCATGCAGGTTGACGTCCACCACCGCCCGCCAGTCCGCGAAGGCGAGCTCGTCGACGGGTGCGGTCGGGCCGGCGATCCCGGCGTTGTTGACCAGGACGTCGAGGCCGCCGAGCTCCCGGCGCAGGTCCGCGAACAGCGCGTCGACCGACCCGGCGTCCGCCACGTCGGTGACGCTGCCGGTGACTCCCTCGGCCTCGACGGCCCGGGCCACGGCGTCCTGCGCGATGTCGGCGACGTGTACCCGCGCACCGGTCGCGGCGAACGCGCGCGTGACGGCCAGGCCGATTCCGTTGCCCCCGGCGGTGACCAGCACTCGCTGCGTCATACGACCTCCTCGATTCCTCAGCCGGCCGGGTCCGGCTCGTCCGGCAGCTCCCCGTGGGTGGCTTCGTCGCGTTCGGCCCACTGCAGCAGCGGTGTGAAGTCGTAGACCGCCTCGTCGATCCCGGCGTGCAGGTCCCCCAGCCGAGCGAACCGCTCCGGGACGGTGCGGACGGTCAGCTCCTTCGGCTCGACGTCGGAGATCTCGTCCCAAGTGATCGGTGTGGACACCGTGGCGAGCGGGTTCCCGCGCACCGAGTACGCCGAGGCGATCGTGTGGTCGCGGGTGTTCTGGTTGAAGTCGATGAACACCGCCGCGGGGTCGCGGTCCTTGCGCCACCACGTCGTGGTGACGTCGTCCGGCAGCCGCCGTTCCACCTCGCGCGCGAACGCCAGCGCCCCGCGCCGGACGTCCTTGAACCCGTGCTCCGGGGCGATCCGCACGTAGACGTGGATGCCGTTGCCGCCCGAGGTCTTCGGCCACCCGACCGCCCCGAGCTCGTCGAGGACCTCGCGCACGACCTCGGCGGTACGGCGCACGCGGCCGAACGGCGCATCGGGCATCGGATCGATGTCGATGCGCCACTCGTCCGGCTGCTCGGTGTCGGCACGCCGGCTGTTCCAGGGATGAAACTCGACCGTCGACATCTGCACCGCCCAGATCACGCTGGCCAGCTCCGTCACGCAGAGCTCGTCCGCCGTGAGGTTGTAGCGCGGGAACCGCAGCCGCACGGTCTGCACCCATTCCGGAGCACCGCGAGGAAGCCGTTTCTGGTGCACCTTCTGCAGCATCTTGCCGGCGTCGTCCGTGACGCCGTCCGGGAAGCGGTGCAGCATGCACGGCCGTTCGCGCAGCGCACGCACGATCCCCTCGCCCACCGCCAGGTAGTAGTGCGCGAGGTCGAGCTTCGTGATGCCGAGCTGCGGGAAGTAGGGCCGGGCGGGGTTGGAGATCCGCACGGTACGGTCGCCGACCGCGAGCTCCACCGGCGAGCCGAACGCGCCCTTGCTCGATCCCATGGTCCGCAGCGTAGCGGAGGTCGGTCCGGCACCGGCTCGGTAACTGTTTCGCATTTCTACGCCTGTGAAGCGCTGGAGCCGACTAACGTCGAGGGACCTTGCAGCCTCATGCCAGTGGCGCTGCACCGGCTGGACCGGACCCGGAACGGGCCGAGAGGAGGTTGTGTGGGGTTTTTCGAGTTCCTGCAGAAGCGCAGCGACGACATGGTGACGTTCGGCCTGCAGCACCTCATGATCGTTGCTATCGCGGTCGTCGCCTCCACGGTGCTCGGCATCGGCATCGGCGTGCTGGCCTTCCGGGTTCCCCGGCTCCGCGGCGCCGCGCTCGGCATCACCGGCACCCTGCTGACCGTTCCCTCGTTCGCCTTCTTCGTCCTGCTGCTCCCCGTCGTCGGGCTGGGCACCCCGCCCGTCGTCATCGCCCTCACCCTGTACGGGCTGATGCCGATCGTGCGCAACACCATCACCGGCCTCACCGAGGTCGACCCCGCCGTCGTCGAGTCGGCCCAGGGCATGGGGATGAGCGCCGCCCAGCGCCTGACGCGCATCCAGCTTCCGATCGCCTGGCCGGTGATCCTGGCCGGCGTCCGCGTCACCACCGTCATGCTGGTCGGGATCGCCGCGATCGGGTCGATCGTGCTCGGCCCCGGGTACGGCGTCCTGATCTTCGACGGCCTGGGCCGGGTCGGCTCGCCCGTCGGGCTCAACATGGTGCTCGCGGGCATCCTCGGTGTCGTGATCGTCGCGATCATCTTCGACGGGCTCTTCGCACTCGTCGGCAAGCTGACCACCTCGAAGGGACTTCGATGACCCAGCACAGCAGCTCTCCCGCCCCGCCGTCCGACGTGATGATCTCGCTGCAGCAGCTCACCAAGGACTTCGGCACCGGCAAGCCGGCCGTCGACAGCCTGGATCTCGAGATCCCGCGCGGCGAGATCGTCGTGCTGGTCGGCTCCTCCGGCTGCGGCAAGACCACGACGATGAAGATGATCAACCGGATCATCGAGCCGACCAGCGGACGCGTCGTGCTCGACGGAGTCGACGTCACCGGCTCCGATCCCGATGAGCTGCGCCGGCGCATCGGCTACGTCATCCAGCAGATCGGCCTGTTCCCGCACATGACGATCGCGCAGAACATCGCGACCGTCCCCCAGCTGCTCGGCTGGAGCAAGGCCCGGGCCCGGGAGCGCGTCGACGAGCTGCTCGACATGGTCGGGATGGACGCCGCCCGCTACCGTGGCCGCTACCCCAAGGAGCTCTCCGGCGGCCAGCGCCAGCGCGTCGGCGTCGCCCGCGCCCTGGCCGGCGACCCGGACGTGATGCTCATGGACGAGCCGTTCGGCGCCATCGACCCGATCACCCGCGACCGGCTGCAGAACGAGTTCCTGCGGGTGCAGTCCGAGGTGCGCAAGACGATCGTGTTCGTCACCCACGACATCGACGAGGCGATCAAGATGGGCGACCGGATCGCCATCCTGCAAGAGGGCGCGCACGTCGCGCAGTACGCCACGCCCGAGGAGATCCTCACCTCGCCCGCGAACGACTTCGTCGCCGACTTCATCGGCTCGGGAGCCTCCCTCAAGCGGCTGAACCTCAGCCGCGTCCGCGACATCCAGCTGCAGGAGTGGCCGACGGTCCGCGAGGACACGCCGATCCCCGAGGCGATGAACGTCATCCGGGACTCCGGCCGCTCGGCGGCGCTGGTCCTGGACGCGCATGGCCGTCCCCGCACCTGGGTGAGCCCGACCGACCTCAACCGGGCCGGCGAGCGGCACCTCGGCGAGCTCGGCTCCCCCGCCGGAGCCATCGTCGCGCCGCACTCGACGCTCAACGACGCCCTCAACGAGATGGTCACCGCGAACTACTCGGTCGCGATCGTCACCGACTCGCGCGGCAGCTACCAGGGCGTGGTGGACATCGACGCGATCAACGAGTCGATCCGCAACCTGCGTGCCGCGCACATCGAGACCCAGCGCAGCGCGATCCCGACCGGCTCGCAGGACGATGCAGCGGTGCACGACGCCGGCTCGCCGTACGCCGAGGACCTGCCGTGAGCGCCACGACCCAGACGCCCGACGAGGCGCTCGCCGAGACCGGTACGGCGGTCGTCGCGCCCTCGCCGCGCAGCCGCTCGGTGTGGCGCTGGATCGGCATGCCGCTGTTCCTGCTGGGCATCATCGCCGCGATCGCGATCGCCATCAACACCAAGGACATCGACTCGATCGAGGCCCGCTCTCTCGGGCTGCAGCACATCCTCCGGGCGACCGGCGAGCACCTGCTGCTCACCGTGTTCTCCACGGTCATCGTGCTCGCGATCGCCGTCCCGCTGGGCATCGCGCTCACCCGGCAGTGGACGCGGAGGTTCCGCGGCGCACTCATCACGGTCGCGAACATCGGCCAGGCCGTCCCCACCATCGGCCTCATCGCGCTGATGGCCGTCGCGTTCAACTACATCGGCTTCGGCGCGTCGGTCATCGCGCTCGTCGCGTGCGCCGTGCTGCCCGTGCTGCGCAACACCATGGTCGGGATCCAGGGCGTCGACGAGACGGTGCTCGAGGCCGGCCGTGGCATGGGCATGTCCCGCGGCGCCGTGCTGCGCAAGCTGGAGCTGCCGCTCGCGGTACCGGTGATCCTCGCCGGCGTCCGCACCGCGCTCGTCATCAACGTCGGCACGGCGACGCTCGCCGCCTACATCAATGCCGGCGGGCTCGGCAAGATCATCATCGCCGGGCTGTCGACCAACCGCATCCTCGTCACCGTGACCGGTGCCGCGCTGACCGCCGTCCTCGCCCTGCTCGTCGACTACCTCGCCGGTGTCGCCGAGCAGCTGCTGCGCCCCAAGGGGCTGTGAATCCACCCGCAATCGCACGATGCCGTACAGGAGATGAACCGATGAGAATGCACCGAACGTTCCGCACCGCACTGACCGCGGCCGCCGCCACGCTCGCGCTCGCCGTCGCCGGCTGCGCCGGCGACACCAACGTGAACCAGAGCGGCGGCGACGCGGCGAAGGGCGGATCGCTCGCGAAGGACTACGACCTGAAGGGCGAGTCCTTCGTCGTCGGCTCGAAGGAGTTCACCGAGAACAAGGTCCTCGGCCAGATCACGATCGCGGCGATCCAGGCCGCCGGCGGCAAGACCGAGGACAAGACGGGCATCAGCGGCACCGCGACGGTCCGCGCCGCCCTGACCTCCGGCGAGATCGACATGTACTGGGACTACACCGGCACCGGGTGGGTGAACATCCTCGGCAACACCACGACCAATCTGCCCCCGGACCTGTTCAAGGCCGTCTCGGACGCGGACAAGGCCAACAAGGTCACGTGGATCGGCCCGTCGCCGCTCAACAACTCCTACGGTCTGGCGATCAAGAAGGACGTCGCCCAGAAGGAGAAGATCAAGACGATGTCCGACCTCGCGGCCTACCTCAACAAGAACGCCGACAAGTCCACGATCTGCGCCGCCAGCGAGTTCCTGCAGCGCGACGACGGCCTGCCCGGCGTCGAGAAGGCGTACGGCATGCAGTTCAAGATCACCGAGCTCGACTTCAACCTGGTGTACCCGCAGGTCGGCAAGGACTGCACGGTCGGCGAGATCACCACGACCGACGGCCGCGTGAAGGCCAACGACCTGGTCGCGCTCAAGGACGACAAGAAGTTCTTCGTGCCCTACAACGCCGCGCTGACCGTGCGCAGCGAGGTGGCCGACAAGAGCCCCGACCTGGCGAAGATGTTCAAGAAGATCGCCGAGGCGCTCGACAACGAGAAGATGATGGAGCTCAACGGCAAGGTCGACATCGACGGCGACAAGGAAGCCGACGTCGCCAAGGAGTTCCTGAAGGACGAGGGCTTCATCGGCTAGCCCGGCACGGCCGTCGACGGAGCGCCAGCAACGGTCGTCGAGCGAGCGAGGCATGAGCGACGTCGAGACGCCGCAAGCCGACAATTCCTCCGCACCATGTCTCGACGTCGCCTCCGCTGGCGCTCCGGCTCGCTCGACGACCGTGACCTGACCACGCTCGTCGAGCGAGCGAGGCACGAGCGACGTCGAGACGACGCAAGCCGACCCGACGTGACATGAGACCACGCTCGTCGAGCGAGCGAGGCACGAGCGACGTCGAGACGACGCACCCGACCCGACGTGACATGAGACCACGGTCGTCGAGCGAGCGAGGCACGAGCGACGTCGAGACGACGTACGCCGACAGACCGGCCGCTACTTCCTGCGGGCGGCGGCGAACTGCTGCTTGGCCGTCGCGAAGTCGGCGGACAGCGAGCACACCACCTGCGAGCGCAGCTCGGTCTCCAGGTGCTCGTGGTAGCCCTGGCCGTAAATGCTCGCGTTCAGCAACTCCTTCGAGTGCCGGACGCCGAACGGCGGCTTGGCCGCGATCGCCGTGGCGATCTCGATCGCGCGGGCGCGGGGGTCGTCGACGACCTCGTCGGCCAGCCCGATCGCCGCCGCCTCGTCGGCCAGGAGCGGATCGCCGGTGTAGAACACCTTCGCGGACCGCCCCGGACCGATGATCCGCGGCAGCAGCCAGGTGAGCCCCAGATCGCCCGCCGACATGCCGATCGAGGCGAACGGCGCCACGAACCGCGCGTCGCGTCCGGCGATCCGGATGTCGCACGCGGTCGTGAAGGCGAACCCGCCGCCGACCGCGTTCCCTTGCACCGCGGCGATGACCGGCTGCGGCATCGAACGCATCAGCAGGACGGTCGCCACGCTCTCCCGCATGCTCGCGTACGTCGCGACGACGTCCCCGCCGAAGTCGGACTCGAGGTCCAGGCCGACGCAGAACGACCGGCCCTCCCCGGTGAGCACCACGGCCCGGACGTCGTCCCGCCGCGAGATCGCCTGCAGCGCGTCGTGCAGCGCGGCGGACGAGCCGGGACCGAGGGCGTTGAGCTTGGCGGGTCTGTTGAACGAGACGGTGGCGACGCTGTCGACGACGTCGACCAGCACCAGATCGGTGTGGCTCACTCGGCCACCTTGATGACGACCTTGCCGAAGTTCGCGCCGCGCAGCATGCCGATGAACGCGTCGACCGCGTTCTCGAGGCCGTCGGTGATGTCCTCGCGGTACTGCACCTTGCCCTCCTCGATCCACTGGCTCATCTCGCGGCGGAACTGCGGCATCTGGTCGGCGAACTCGCGCTGGATGAACCCGCGCAGCGTGAGGCTCTTCTGCAGCACCGCACCCATCAGGGCCGGCACCCGGTTCGGGCCCTCCGGGAGCGCGGTGGCGTTGTACCCGGAGACCAGACCGCACACCGGCACGCGGCCGAACTCGTTCATGCGCGGCAGCACCGCGTCCCACACCTTGCCGCCGACGTTCTCGAAGTACACGTCGATCCCGTCCGGGGTCGCCGCCTCGAGCTGCGCGACGAAGTCGTCGGCGCGGTGGTCGACCGCGGCGTCGAACCCGAGCTCCTTGAGGTAGGCGACCTTCTCCGGGCCGCCCGCGATGCCCACGGCACGCGCGCCCTTGATGCGGGCGATCTGCCCGACGGCCGAGCCGACCGGGCCGGTGGCGGCGGCGACCACGACGGTCTCCCCCGGCTGCGGCTTGCCGAGGATCAGCAGTCCGGCGTACGCCGTGAACCCGGGCATCCCCAGCACGCCCAGCGCGGTCGACAGCGGCTGCTTCTGGTCGAGCTTGAACAGGCCCGCGGCCTTCTCCACCGAGTGCGTCTGCCATCCGGCGTAGCCCAGCACGACGTCTCCGGGGGCGAACCCGTCGGCCCGCGACTCGAGGACCTCCGACACCGTGCCGCCGACCATCGGATCGCCGATCTCGACCTGCGCGGCGTACGACTTGGCGTCGTTCATCCGGCCGCGCATGTACGGATCCAGCGACAGGTAGCGGGTCTTCAGCAGCACCTCGCCGTCCCGCGGCTCGGGCAGCGCGACGGTCTCGGTGCGGAAGTCGTCGTGCGTCGGCTCACCGGTGGGGCGGCCGGCCAGGACGATGCGGGTGGTGTCGGTCATGCGATCTCCTCAAGGGGTTGCGCGGCGCTGCGGCCGGCGATGAGTGCTCCGGTCAACCTATCCCCGGGCGCGCATACAGTGTCGGCATGGGTTCCTTCGACGTACCACTGTCCATCCTCGACCTGGCGCTCATCGGCCGCGGCGAGAGCGTCGCCGACAGCTTCGCCGCGAGCGTCGAGCTGGCGCAACGCGCCGAGCGGTGGGGTTTTCAGCGGATCTGGTACGCCGAGCACCACAACATGCCGACGATCGCCTCCTCGGCCACCAGCGTCCTGATCGGGCACGTCGCCTCGCAGACCGAGTCGATCCGGCTCGGCTCCGGCGGCGTCATGCTGCCCAACCACTCGCCGCTGGTCATCGCCGAGCAGTTCGGCACGCTCGCCACGCTCTACCCCGGGCGGATCGACCTCGGCCTCGGTCGCGCCCCGGGCACCGACCCGGTCACCACCCAGGCGCTGCGGCGTACGGCGTCCGCGGCCGACACCTTCCCCAACGACGTCCTCGAGCTGCAGGGCTACCTCGGCGAGACGTCGCGGGTGCCGCGGGTCAGCGCCAACCCGGGCAAGGGAACGCACGTGCCGCTGTACATCCTGGGCTCCTCGCTGTACGGCGCGCAGCTCGCGGCCGCGCTCGGCCTGCCGTACGCGTTCGCGTCGCACTTCGCCCCCGACGCCCTGCACCAGGCGATCACCGTGTACCGCCAGCGCTTCGAGCCCTCCGAGCAGCTCGCCGCGCCGTACGTCATCGCCGGCGCCGGCATCATCGCCGCCGACACCGAGGAGGAGGCCGAGCGTCAGCGCGAGCTGTCGCGGCGCGCCCGCTTCCGGTCGCTGTTCGGCCGCGGCCGCAACCTCACCGACGCGGAGGTCGACGAGCACCTCGCCGGCGCAGGCGGCATGCAGGTCGACCACATGATGACGTACGCCGGCGTGGGGACCGGCGCGCAGGTCCGCGACTTCCTCGCCCGCTTCCGGGAGCAGACGGCCGCGGACGAGCTGATCCTGGTCTCGAACGCCGTCGAGCGGCAGGCGTGGATGCGCTCCTTCGAGCTGGTTGCCGAGCACTGCCTGCCCGATCGGGTCGCCGCGACCCGCTAGCCGCCGCGCCCCCGCCGCTGGGTAGCCGCCTCGCGTTCGCCGTCTCGCGGTGGGTACTACCCCGCTAATCGCGGTTTAGCGGGGTACCACCCACCGCATCTCGCGGGAGCGCGGCGGAAGCCATCGCATCCCGCCTGAGGGGGTGGAAGCCACCGCATCCGGCCCCCCGGCATCCAGCCCGTCGTGCGGCGGCCGGTCAGCCGCCGGCGCGCATGCTGCTGAGCACCTCCCGGCCCCCCACCTTCTCGATGTACGCCGGATCGGCGCAGATGACGAGCTGCTCCCTCGCCCGCGACAGGCCCACGTAGAGCTTCTCGGTGGCGCGCGGATCATCCCGCTCGTCGTTCACGGCGAGCACGATCGCATTGCGCTCCAGCCCCTTGAAGCCCAGCACGTGGCCGTAGAACACCTGGTCGTCGTCCCAGAAGGACCGCCAGTACTCGTCCTGACCCTCCTCCTGCCGGGCGCGCTGCTCGGGGTGCCGCGAGCCGGTGGCCAGCAGCGCGACGTCGCGGGGCGCCCATTCGTCGAGCAGCAGGTCGACCTCCGCGTCTGCGGTGTCGAGCGCGTCGTGCGCGGCGCACTCGACCAGCCGCACCTGCGGTCCGTCGAGGTCGCCGAGCGCCATCCTGATCGGCGCGAGCGTCTGGAACGTGGCGGCGACCTGGCGAGTGTTGCGCAGGTTCTTGTCGAGCACCAGCGGGACCAGACCGGCGGGGATGCGCCCGAACCGCGAGAAGACCTGCTGGCCCTCGTCGGTGAAGACCGCGAGGCGGGAGTCCTCGTGGGCTGCGGCGGCCAGGACGGCGAGCCACCAGTCGTCGGCGAAGTCCTGGCCCTCGTCGATCACGATCGCGTCGAAGAGCTCGCCGGGAGCCTTCGACCGGGCCTGCTCCACCATCAGCGCCGGCAGCTCGCTCTCCCAGTAGCCGCTGTCGTCGTCGCCCTTGATCGGCGCTCCCCACGCCGCGCCGAGGCCGTGGAAGGTACCGACGTACGCCGGCCGCTGCCCCGCCGGCAGCTGCTCGACGCGGCGCTGCATCCACGCGGCGAGGCCGCGCGAGTAGCACATCAGCGCGACCCGGTCGCCCGCGGCGGCGCGCCGCCGGGCGTGCTCCACCGCGAGCCACGTCTTGCCGGTGCCCGCACCGCCGCGCACGTGGATCCGCGGCAGCATCGCCGCGACGTCCAGGATCAGCGCCTGCTGCTCGGTGCGGCGCTCGACGAGCTCGTCGTTCGCCGCCGCGCTCGCCTGGAGGTCGCGCTGCGGGAGCGAGCGTCCGCGGAGCGCGAGCCGGATCCGCTCGGTGTCGGCCTCGCCGAACGGCCGCACCACCGACCGGTCGCGCAGCAGGTCGGCCAGGAAGTCCGCCAGCCGCCACAGGTCGTTGCTGCCGGCGACCTGCTCGCGGCGCGCGTCCGGCAGCGCGAAGTCGTCGGCGACGGCGTAGAACGGCATGACGATGGCGTGCGCCCAGCTCGAGTAGTTCTTCAGGCTGGAGTGCTGCCGCAGCCAGGTGATGAGGGCGTACCTGTTGTCGTAGGCCTGCCCGATCGGGTCGATCCGCTCGGTCCCGGCGCGGTAGCGCATCGTCCAGCCGTCGGGCCCGGCCGCGATGCCGTCGCCCTTGACCTCGACGACGACGGCGCCGAGCCCGTGCAGCACGACGACGAAGTCGATCTCGTAGTCGCGGTCGGCGGTCGAGATCCGCTGGCCGCAGATCAGCAGGTCGCGTTCGGACAGCTGCGCACGCAGCACCTCGAAGACGCGCTGCTCGCTCTGGGTTGGGAACGACGGCTCGGCGGGAATCACGATCGGCACGGCCTGATACTCGCAGGTCAGGGCGACGCTTTCCGCCGGCGGCCGGGGTCTCGCCTGGCTCGCGCGGCCGTCTCCGGCGGCCGCTCCGCCGCTCTCGCGGTAGTCTCGCGACCCTCTCGCGGTGGGTTGTGCCCCGGTAATCGCGCTTTATCGGCGTACTACCCACCGCATCTGGCGGCAGCGGGTAAAAAGCCACCGCATCCGGCGCCCGGGCCCGCGGTCGGGCGGCCGGGAGGAACGGATCAGCGCTCGCGGCGCTTGCGCTCCTTGACGCTGATCCGGATGGGCGAGCCGACGAATCCGAAGTCCTCGCGCATCCGCCGCTCGAGGAACCGCAGGTACTGCGGCTCGAGGAAGCCGGTGGTGAAGATGATGAACCGCGGCGGGCGGGACGACGCCTGGGTCGCGAACAGCACGCGCGGCTGCTTGCCGCCGCGCACCGGGTGCGGATGCGCCGAGACCACCTCGGACAGCCAGGCGTTGAGCCTCCCGGTGGGCACCCGCGCGTCCCACGACTCCAGCGCCGTCCGCATGGCCGGGGCGAGCTTGTCGACCGCCCGTCCGGTGAGCGCCGAGATGTTGACGCGCTGCGCCCATGGGATGCGCACCAGCTCGCGGTCGATCTCGCGATCGAGCATCACGCGGCGGTCCTCGTCCATGAGGTCCCACTTGTTCATCGCCAGCACGAGCGCGCGGCCGGACTCGATCACCTGCGAGATGATCCGCTGGTCCTGCTCGTTGATCGGCTCGGACGCATCGAGCAGGACGACGCACACCTCGGCCTGCTCGATCGCCGAGGCGGTGCGCAGCGACGCGTAGTACTCCGCGCCGGCGGCGTTCTTGACCCGCTTGCGCAGCCCGGCGGTGTCGACGAAGTGCCAGTCCTCGCCGCCCACCGACACGACGGAGTCGACCGGGTCGACGGTCGTGCCGGCGACGTTGTCGACGACCGAGCGGGTCTCCTTCGCGAGCTTGTTCAGCAGCGAGGACTTGCCCACGTTCGGCCGGCCCACCAGCGCCACGCGGCGCGGTCCGCCGTACGACGCGTAGCTCTCCCGCGGCGCGTCGGGAAGGTGCTCGAGCAGCACGTCCAGCAGGTCGCCGGATCCGCGGCCGTGCAGCGAGGAGACCGGGTAGGGCTCGCCGAGGCCGAGGTTCCACAGCGCCAGGGCATCGACCTCGCCACGCTCGTCGTCCACCTTGTTGGCGACCAGGATGACCGGGACCTTGGCCTTGCGCAGCAACCGGACGGCGGCCTCGTCGGTCGTCGTGGCGCCCACGGAGGAGTCGACGACGAACAGGATCACGTCGGCGGTGCTCATCGCGTGCTCGGCCTGCAGCGCGACGGCGCCCTGCAGCCCTTCGGCGTCGGGCTCCCAGCCGCCGGTGTCCATCAGCGTGAACCGGCGTCCGCTCCAGTTGGCGTCGTACTTGACGCGGTCGCGGGTGACACCGGGAACGTCCTGGACGACGGCGGCGCGCCGGCCGAGGATGCGGTTGACGAGCGTCGACTTGCCGACGTTGGGGCGCCCGACCACGGCGACGACGGGTGCGGGGGCGAGCGCCTCGACGTCGTCACCGCCGCCCTCCCCCTGCAGCTCGGCCAGCTCGGTGGTGACCCACTCGGGGATCTCGGGGTCGGTCACGGTGCCTGCTCTCGGTCGGAATCGGCGATGATCTGCAGCACGGCGTCGATGGACCCGGCGAGATCGAGGTGCGAGGTGTCGAGGGTGACGACACCGTCGGCGGCGGTGTGGAAGTTGGTGACGGTGGCGTCCTTGGCGTCGCGGTCGACGATCTCGGTGACGGTCTGCGACATCGTCGCGCTCGTCACCTCGTCGTGCAGCTCGGCGGTCCGCCGCGCCACACGCGCCTCGGGGTGGGCGGTGATCAGGATGCGCACCTCGGCGTCCGGCGCGACCACCGTCGTGGTGTCGCGGCCCTCGAGGACGATCTCGCCGCCGGCGATGATCTGCTGCTGGCGGCGCACGAGCTCGCGGCGTACGCCGAGGTTGGTCGCCACGGCGGAGACGATCAGCGAGACCGCCGAGGTGCGGATCGCGTCGGTGACGTCGGTGCCGTTGACGACGATCCGCTGGTCGTCGGGATCGGTCGGCATCGGCAGGTCCATCTCGCGGGAGAACCGTTCCACAGCGGCGGTGTCCTCGACGTCGATGCCCTCCAGGGCGGCGCCGTACGCGACGGCGCGGTACATCGCACCGGTGTCGAGGTAACGCATGCCCAGCTCGCGGGCGATCGCCTTCGAGACGCTCGACTTGCCCGAGCCGGACGGGCCGTCGATGGCGATGACTCCACGCAACGTCACTGGGCGATGTCCCTGCGGAGGGCGGCGGCGCCGCGGAGGTAGACGTGCTGGATGTCCTGGCGCGCCTTGTCGGTCTCGACGTGCGCCATCAACCGGATCACCCGCGGCATCGCGCCGGCGACCGGGATCTCGGTCGAGCACATCAGCGGGACGTCGGTGAAGCCCATGAGGCGGGCCGCATGCGCCGGGAAGTCGCTCGTCAGATCCGGCGTCACGGTGAAGATGACGCTGATCATGTCGTCGATGGTGAGTCCGTTGCGGTTCATCACCTCGGTGACGAGCTCGGCGGTCGCTTCGTGCAGCGCCGCGACCTCGTCGCGGTCGATCTGCACGGCGCCACGGACGGCACGCACGGCCACGGCTTCCCCTTCCGGTCGCAGCCCTTCCGACGAGGGCATCCGGTCAAGTCTACCGGCCTGCGCCCAGGTGCCTGCGGCTCGCCGTTCTGCGGGGCAGCCAGTGACGCTATCGGGCGGATACCGTGTCTGGCTGCCCCGCAGAACGTCCCGGGTCGGGGCCGTCGGGCGTGGCCGTGCCTCGGCGGCCGGGCCCGGCTACTCCTGGACGGCGGCGTGCAGGTCGGCGATCTCCTTGGAGTTCAGCGGACGGATGATGCCCGAGCGCTGCGCGCCCAGGTGCACCGGACCGAACTTCGTGCGGGCGAGGCTCTGCACGGGGTGCCCGACGGCCTCGAGCAGCCGGCGCACGATGTGCTTGCGTCCCTCGTGCAGCACCACCTCGACCATCACCCGGTTGCCGAACTGCTCGATGAGCCGGAACGAGTCGACCCGCGCCGGCCCGTCCTCGAGCTCGATGCCCGCGCGCAGCCGCTTGCCGACGTCCTTCGCCACCGGGCCGATGATCTCGGCGATGTAGGTCTTCTGGACGCCGAACGAGGGGTGCGCGAGCTTGTGCGCGAGTGCCCCGTCGTTGGTCAGCAGCAGCAGGCCCTCGGTGTCGGAGTCGAGCCGCCCGATGTGGAACAGCCGGATGCCGCGCTCGGTGTAGGACTCGATGTAGTCGGCGATCGTGTACCGGCCGCGGTCGTCGCTCATGGCCGACAGGACGCCGGCCGGCTTGTTGAACGCCAGGTACACCATGTCGTCGCGGGTCTCGATGCGCGCGCCGTCCACCTGCACGATGTCGCTCTGCGGGTCGACGCGCATCCCGAGCGAGGCGCGCTTGCCGTTGACGGTGACCTGCCCGCGCGAGATGAGGTCCTCGCAGACGCGGCGGCTGCCGACGCCCGCGCGCGCCAGCACCTTCTGCAGGCGCTCGCCGCGGGGGTCGTGCTGGTCGTCGGACGCCGCCGGGGCGTCCTGGCGGGGCAGATCGAACTCGGCGTCGGCGAGCGCGAACTCCTCGTCGTCCTCGTCGTAGAACTCGCCGCCGAGGTCGACGTCGTAGGTCTTGCTCATCAGTCCATCTCCAGATCCGCGAGCGCGGCCAAGCCGGACTCGAGTCGTTCGTCCATGTCGGGGTCCACGTCCGGCAGCAGCGGCGCGATCGGCGGCAGCTCGCCCAGGTCCCGCAGCCCCAGCTTCTCCAGGAACAGCCCGGTGGTCGACAGCAACCCGCCGCCGGAGCCCTCCTCGTGCCCGGACTCCTCGATCAGCTCGCGCAGCAGCAGGGTGCGGACGACGCCGTCGACGTTGACGCCGCGGATCGCCGACACCCGGGCCCGGGTCACCGGCTGCCGGTACGCGATGACCGCGAGGGTCTCCAGCGCGGCCTGGGTGAGGCGCGTCTTCTGGCCGTCCAGCACGAAGCGCTCGACGGCCGGGGCGAACTGCTCGCGGGTGTAGAGCCGCCATCCACCGGCGGCCTCGCGCAGCTGGAAGCCGCGGCCCTGCTCGTCGTACTCGGCCTGCAGCGCCTGCAGGTGCTCCAGCGCGACGTCCTCGCCGATGCCGATCGCGCGCGCGATGTCGACCGTCGGCGTGGGCGTGTCGACCACCAGCAGGACGGATTCGAGCGCCGGGTTGATGTCGGACTCCAGGATCGTCATGAGCTGGTCGCTCTCGCGAGCTTCCTCGCCGTCGGCGGGCCGTGGCGGCAGCTCGATCTCGACCGGCTGCCCTTGCTCGACGGGCTGCCCCACCACGGTCGTCGAGCCCTCGTCGACGGGCTGCCCCGCCACGGTCGTCGAGCCGTCGTCGACCGGCTGCCCCACCACGGTCGTCGAGCGAGCGGAGCCGCTAGGCGAAGCGACGTCGAGACGCGGCGAGGAGACGTCAAGACCCGGCGCGGTGACGTCAAGACCCGGCGCGGTGACGCTGTCGGCTTGCGGCGTCTCGACGTCGCTCGTTCCTCGCTCGCTCGACGACCGTTGGATCGCCTCCCGCACGGTCGTCGAGCCGTCGTCGACGGGCTGCCCCGCCACGGTCGTCGAGCCGTCGTCGACGGGCTGCCCCGCCACGGTCGTCGAGCCCTCTTCGACGGGCTGCCCCGCCACGGTCGTCGAGCGAGCGGAGCCGCTAGGCGAAGCGACGTCGAGACGCGGCGACCCGTCGGACGGTGTCGAGCCGTCGGACGGTGTCGAGTCGTCGGACGTCGCCGGCTCGGCGTTCGCCGGCTCGTCGGGCGGCTGGGGATCGGTCATGCGTATTCCTCGTCGGGGTCGTGCGCGGGCGGTCGCGGTTCGGCGGTGTCGTCGGCGCACCAGCGGACGTTCAGGTCGCCCAGCGGCGCGACCTGCTCGAACATGACCGCCTTGTCGCGATAGAGCTCGAGCAGACCGAGGAACCTCGCGACCACCTCCAGGGTATGCGTGCAGTCCTCGGTGAGCTCCCGGAAGGTGAGCTGCTTCCTTCGGGCCAACCGCTCGCGCATCAGCGACATCTGCTCGCCGACCGACACCTGCGCCGCGTGCAGATGGTCCAGGCGGACGGTCTCCGGCTCCTTGGGCGTCATCACCCGCTCGGCGATGCGGGCGAACCGTTCGGGTCCCACACCGATCAGCAGCTCGGGCAGCGCCTCCGCGTAGCGCGGCTCGAGGGACACCCCGCGCGGGTAGCGGCGTCCGGCCGTCCGGATCATCTCGGCGATCGCCGAGGCGACCTGCTTGTACGCGCGGTACTGCAGCAGGCGGGCGAACAGCAAATCGCGGGCCTCCAGCAGCGCGAGGTCCTCCTCGTCGTCGACCTCCGCCCTCGGCAGCAGGCGCGCGGTCTTCAGGTCGAGCAGGGTGGCCGCGACGAGCAGGAACTCGGTGGCCTGCGCGAGGTTCCACGAGTCGCCGTCGCGGCGGATGTGCGCGATGAAGTCGTCGGTGACCTTCGACAGCGACACCTCGGTCACGTCGAGCTTGTGCTTGCTGATCAGCTGCAGCAGCAGGTCGAACGGTCCCTCGAAGTTCGTGAGGTGCACGGTGAACCGGGCACGGTCGTGCCCCGCCTCGGGATCAGCGAGCTGCATGTCCGGTGGCGCGGCCTGGTCGGACGCCGAGCCCTCCCCCGCGTCGGACGCCAACGCGTCTCCGACCGACGCCGGAGCGTCCCTGTCGGACGCCGGAGCGTCGCCGTGGGACGCCCACGCGTCACCGACGGACGCCGGGGCGTCCCCCGCCTCCTCCGTCACGGCTGGTCGTCGCGGGCCAGGATCTCGCGCGCGAGGTTGCGGTAGGCCTCCGCGGCGGGCGACGTGGGTGCCCAGGACGTGATCGGCTCACCGGCGACGGTCGTCTCCGGGAAGCGCACGGTGCGGTTGATGGTGGTCTGGAAGACCGTGTCGCCGAACGCCTCCACGATGCGGGTGAATACCTCGCGCGCGTGGATGGTGCGCGGGTCGTACATGGTGGCGAGGATGCCCTCGAGCTCCAGGTCGGGGTTCAGCCGGTCGCGCACCTTCTCGACGGTGTCGATCAGCAGCGCCACACCGCGCAGCGAGAAGTACTCGCACTCGAGCGGGATGAGCACGCCGCGGGCGGCGGTCAGCGCGTTGACGGTGAGCAGGCCGAGCGAGGGCTGGCAGTCGATGAGGATGTAGTCGTACTGCGGCAGCAGCGGCCGCAGCACCCGCTCGAGGGTCTGCTCGCGCGCCACCTCGTTGACCAGCTGGATCTCGGCCGCGGACAGGTCGATGTTGGCCGGCAGCAGGTCGACGTTCTTGACCCGGGTGCGCAGCACGACGTCCTGCGCGCTGGCGGCACGGTCGACCAGCAGGTTGTAGACGGTGAGGTCCAGATCGTGCGGGGCGATGCCGAGGCCGACCGACAGCGCGCCCTGCGGGTCGAAGTCGACCAGCAGCACCCGGCGACCGAACTCCGCGAGCGCCGCGCCGAGGTTGATCGTCGAGGTGGTCTTGCCGACGCCGCCCTTCTGGTTGCACACCGCGAGGACGGCGGCCGGGCCGGTTGCCTGCACGGGGCGCGGATCCGGCAGCGGACGCTGGCGTGCCTTCGCGGGGTCCTCGCCCATGCCGCCGCGGCGCTTTTTCTCCGTCGTCACCGCCTCCCCGCTGTTCGCCGCGTCCGCGTCCGCCGCGGAGGGAGCACCCTCGAGGTCACGTCGAGGGTCGCTGTGCGATCCACTCTCGACCTCAGGTTGAGAGTGAGACATTGTCGGTGACACGCCCTCGACGACGGGGGTCACCGGCCCGAGTGCGGCGCCCTGACCGGCTCCCGGATCGGCCGCATCGAGGTGCTCGTCGACCCGGTAGGTGGGCGGCTCATCGACCCCAAGGTCGGCATGAAAGTCCTGCTCAGGAGCGTTATCTGGCGGGTACGACATGATGCGGTATCAAGACCTCTCGGTCGGACTCTCGGGCGGTTGCCGACAAAGTCTATCGGCCTCGAGCAGCGGGTCCGCCGCTATCGGGCGCGTGGGTGGCTGGTCGCGTAGACCTCACGCAGCTTGTCGACAGTCACGAGGGTGTAGACCTGCGTCGTCGTGACCGACGCGTGCCCGAGCAGCTCCTGCACGACGCGGACGTCGGCCCCACCGTCCAGCAGATGGGTGGCGAAGGAGTGCCGCAGGCTGTGCGGGGAGACGTCGCCGGTGAGCTGGGCGCGCTCGGCGCAGGCGCGCAGGATCGCCCAGGCGCTCTGCCGCGACAGCGGACCGCCGCGGGAGTTAAGGAACAGCCGCGGCGTGGAGCGTCCCGCCGCGGCCAGCGTCGGGCGGGCGCGCACCCGGTAGGCCTCGATCGCCTGCAGGGCGAACGAGCCCACCGGCACGATGCGTTCCTTGTCGCCCTTGCCGCGGATCCGCACGGCCCGGGTGGCCGGGTCGATGTCGTCCACGTCCAGCCCGAGGGCCTCGGAGATGCGGGCACCGGTGCCGTACAGGAACTCCAGCAGCGCCCGGTCGCGCAGCGCCAGCGGCGAGTCGTCGTGCAGCGCCGCCTCGAGCAGCCGCTCGACGTCGGCCACGTCGAGCGCCTTGGGCAGCCGCTTGCGCGGTGTGGGCGGGCGGACGTCGTGCGCCACGTCGGCGTCCACGAGGCGCTCGCGGGCGGCGAACTTGTGCAGGCCGCGGACCGCGACGACGGTCCGCGCCGCCGAGGTGGTCGACAGCGCGGGATGCTCGTCGTCGCCCTCGCGGACGTGCGCGGCGAACCCCGAGACGTCGGCGGTACGGACGTCGCTCAGCTCGTGCAGCCCGCGACCGGCCAGCCAGGCGGTGTACCGCGAGAGGTCCCGGCGGTACGCCGCGAGCGTGTTGCCGGCGAGGCCGCGTTCGACGGCCAGATGGTCGAGGTAGGCGCGGGCGACCCGCTCGGCAGTGCGGGCCGGCTCAGCCACCGAACGGCTGCCATTCGAAGCCGTGCGCGGCCGCGACGGCCTCGGCGACCAGCGTGCCGCCGGCGACGTTGACGCCCGCGGCGAGCGCCCGATCGGTCGCGGTCGCCGTCTCGAACCCGCGGTCGGCGAGCGCCACGGCGTACGGCAGGGTCGCGTTCGTCAGGGCGACCGTGGAGGTGGCTGGTACCGCGCCGGGCACGTTGGAGACGGCGTAGAAGATCGAGCCGTGCACCCGGTACGTCGGGTCGTCGTGGCTGGTGGGGCGGGTGTCCTCGAAGCAGCCGCCCTGGTCGACGGCGAGATCGACCAGCACCGACCCGGGCTTCATCGCCGCGACCATCTCGTTGGTGACCACGTGCGGCGCCTTCGCGCCGCGCACCAGCACGGCGCCGATGACGACGTCCGCGGCCAGCACCGCTCGCTCGACGGAGTCGGTGGTCGCCACCACGGTCTGCACCGCGCCGCGGAAGAAGTGGTCGGCCGCGGCCAGCGCCGCGATGTTGTTGTCCATCAGCACCACGCGGGCCTGCATGCCGGCGGCGATCTGGGCCGCGCGCATGCCGCTGGCTCCGGCGCCGATGACGACGACCTGGGCGGCGTACACCCCGGTCACTCCCCCGAACAGCATCCCGCGGCCGCCGTTGGGCTTGAGCATCGCGTGCGCGGCGATCTGCGGCGCGAGGGCGCCGGCGACCTCGGACATCGGTGCAAGCAGCGGCAGCCGGCCGTCGTCGGTCTGCACCATCTCGTAGCCGATGGCGTTGATGCCGCTGGACATCAGGGCCTCGGTGGTCTCGCGGGACGCCGCGAGGTGCAGGTAGGTGAAGAGGGTCAGCCCCGAGCGCAGCTGGCGGTACTCCTCGGACGTCGGCTCCTTGACCTTCAGGACCAGGTCGCTCTCGCCCCACACGTCGTCCGCGGAGGAGACGATGCGGGCACCGGCGAGCACGTATTCGTCGTTCTCGATCGCCGAGCCGACGCCGGCGTTGGTCTCGACAAGCACCTCGTGGCCCCGCAGGTGCAGCTCCCGCGCACCGGCAGGCGTGAGCGCCACCCGGTACTCGTTGTTCTTCGTCTCGCGGGGTACGCCGACTCGCATGCTGCTCACTCTGCCTTTCTGCCCACTGCGGGATCACCCGCCCGGATGAGACGACCATATCGGCCGGGGCGCATGACGTAGCCTCGTCGGCGTGGAATCGACGCAGCAGACCAGCACCCCGCAGGCCGGCGGCGACGTCCCGAACGTGCTCCGCAACGCGGCTACCCGCAGCACCATCGACGGCGTCACCACCTTGTTCGCACCCGTCGGAGGGCGCACCAGGGCGACCCTGTCCTTCCGGGTCGGCACCTCCGACGAGGCGCTGCACGAGCGCGGCATCACCCACCTGATCGGGCACCTGGCCAGCGCCGCCGCCGACCAGGAGACCCGGGACTGCCCGGTGACGGTCAGCGCCTCCACGATGAGCTTCCATTTCGCCGGCAACGCGCTCGCCGTCGCCAACGAGATCGGCGCGGTCAGCCACTGGATCAGCACCGCGGCGAACGCGCGTCTCGACGCGCGGGCGCTGGAGAAGGCGCGGACCGCCGCCGAGCTCGACCAGCGCGCGAGCGCCGCCGAGCACCTCGGCGTGCTGCGGCACCGGTTCGGTCCCCGGTGGGCGTCCGGCTCGTACCCCGAGCACTCGCTGGCGCAGCTGACCGCCGAGGACGTGCAGGCGTGGGTCGCCCGCTACCTCACCGCGCAGAACGCCGTGCTGGCGATCAGCGGCACGAAGGCCACCACGCTGCGGGTCCCGCTCCCGCCGGGCGAGTACCGGCCGGTCCCCGAGCTGCCGGCCGGCACGCTGACGATGCCGGCGCTGCTGGCCACCGAGACGCCGACGGTGAGCCTCAGCGGGCTGATCACCACCGACCCCAACCGGCTCGACCGGGACCGCGCGGCGGCCGGGCTGACCACCGAGATCATGCGCTCGCGCATCGGATACGCGCTCGGGCGCCGCTACGGGCGCGAGCTCACCGTGCAGGGCAGCCCCATGACGCTCGGCCCCACCGCCGTGCACAGCGTCGTGTGGGCGGACGTCGACGCGGAGCGCGAGGCCAAGGTCGCCGACATCGCGGCGGAGTCGCTGACCGTGCTCGTCTCGCGCAAGCTCGTCGAGGGCGAGCTCGAGGCGCACGTCAAGCGCCGGCTGGCGATGTACGAGCGCGCCGCGGCGAGCCCCCGCGGCGCCCACGAGCTGCTGCACCGGCAGGCCCTCGGCGCGCTGAACAGCGTGCCGTGGTCGTTGGCGCTCGAGCGCCGGATGGTGGGCACCGTCTCCGCCGACCTCGTCGGCAGCCAGCTCGACAGCATCGGCGCGACCACGGTGCTGGCGATGCGCCGCACCGACCCGCCGGTGCGCCGCTGGGCGGAACCGGCCGGCGGAGCGCCGTTCACCCCGGACGGCGAGGTGTTCAGGTCCCGGCCGGCGTACGGCCTCAGCGCCCGCAGCCACCCGACGCGGCTGATCATCGGCGCCGAGGGCATCACGGTGCGCAGCACCGACCGCCCCGATCGCCAGGAACGCTGGAACACGATCGCCCTCGACCAGCGGTGGGACGACGGTAGGCACCTCCTGACCAGCGACTACGGCACCAGCCTCGACATCACCCCGGAGACCTGGCTGGCGCCGGACCTCGTGGTGGACGCCGTCCGCGCGCACCTGCCGGAGGGCACCTCGGTGGTGCGGATGGGCCCGCGCAGCACCCCGGCCCCCGCACCGCTGAAGGTCACCGACCGGGTCGCCCCGGCGTGGTGGTGGGCGGCGTCCGCGGTCGCTTTCGTCGTCGCGGTGCTCGCCGTTCTGCCGGTCTGGGCAGGCTCGCTGGCGTGGCTGCGCTGGGTGCTGCTCGCGCTCGCGGTGGTGGTGCTGGTCGTCGCCGGCTCGTGGGCGCTCGACACCGCGCTCACCGAGCGCCGCCTGCGCCACCCCGGCAGTCCCGCGCCCTCCGACGAGCCGGCCGAGGAACCGGCCGACGAAGCCTCCGCGCCCTGACCGCCAGCCGGCTCGTTCGCGGCGCACTTCGGTACCGAAACGTGCATGGTTCGGTACCGGAGTACGCCGCAGACCGGTCCGAGCAGGCCGTCAGCCCACCAGATGCGGCCACAGCAGACCCGTCGCCGCGCCCAGCAGCAGGCTGATGACGGCGGCGGCGACGGCGGTAGCGGCCGCCCACGGCACCGGCTGGGGCCGGTCGCCGTCCACCGCCGGCTGGAACGCCGGGACGATCCACCGCAGGTAGTAGAACAGACTGAGGACCGTGTTGAGCAGGACGACGATCGCCAGCCACGCGAACCCACCGTCCCACGCGGCGGACGCCGTCGTGAGCTTGCCGACGAAGATCGCCGCGGGCGGCGTCCCCAGCAAGCCCAGCAGGACGACGAGCAGCGACCCCGCCAGCCAGGGCCGGGAGCGGGACAGCCCGCGGTAGGACTCCAGCGTCCGCCACTGCGGCAGCGCTGCCACGACGGCGAACGCGCCGATGTTCGTCACGGCGTACGCGGCCAGGTACAGCAGCAGCGACGGCAGCGCGAGCGGGGTGTGGCCGGCGACCGACACCGGCACCAGCGCGTACCCCACCTGGCTCACCGTCGACCAGCCCAGCAGCCGGCGCGGGTCGCGCTGCGCGTAGGCGGCGAGGTTGCCCAGCGTCATGCTGGCGGTGGCCAGCACCGCCACCAGCCAGGCCCAGGTCTGCGGCCCCGGCAGCTGCTCGACGAGCCGGTAGGCCGCCACGAGGGCGCCGATCTTGGGGACCGTCGACAGGTAGGTGGCCGCGGTGCTCGAGCTGCCCTGCACCGCGTCGGGCACCCAGAAGTGCGCCGGCACGCCGCCCGCTTCGAACAGCAGGCCGGCGAGCACCAGCAGCCCTCCCCCGGCGACCGCCGCCGACGGCGCCTGCGCGAGCGCGCCGCGCAGCTCCCCGTACGTGGTGACGCCGCCGATCCCCCACAGCACGGTCACGCCGAGCAGCAGGAAGATCCCGAACAACGCGCCCATCAGGTAGGCCTTGAGCGCGGCCTCGGCCGACGCGGGCCTGTGGATCACCCCGACCAGCCCGTACAGCGGGATGCTGGCGAGCAGGAACCCCACCGCCAGCAGCAGCAAGTCGGCCGCCCCGCCGACCACGAGGACGCCGGTCGTCGACAGCAGCAGCAGGACGTAGACCTCGCTCTCCCGCGGGTGGTCGCGGACCTCGTCGCCGGCCAGCAGCACGATCAGCAGGCTCGCCAGGATCGCGATGATGCGCCCGACGCCGGTGGCGGTGCCGAGCGCGAAGGTGCCCTCGAACGCCGAGCCGCTCTGCATCGTCGCCGGCGGGTCGGCCAGGTCGACCACCGCGACGACGGCAGCGCTCAGCAGCCCGACCGCGGTCACGACGCGCCCCGGCCATTGGCGAGTGCGCGGCGAGAACGAGCCGGCGACCAGCACTACGAGCGCGGTCACCAGCAGCAGCGCCTCCGGCAGGACCGCGCGGACGTCGCTCAGCACGCGCGCGTCACCGGGCCACCAGCGACACGACCGTCCGCGACGCCGGCTCGATCACATCGAGCAGCGGGCCGGGCAGGACGCCGATGAGCAGCGCGAGGGCCATCAGCGACCCGGCCGCCCACAGCTCGCTCGGGCGGAGGTCGCCGAAGCCGACCGACCGGCCGCGGGTCTCGCCGGTGAAGACGCGCTGGACGGCGCGCAGGAACAGCCCCGCGGTGAGCAGGATCCCCAGCAGCGCCACCGCGGTCACCGGCGCGACGGCGATGCTGCCGGTGAAGATCTGGAACTCCGCGATGAACCCGGAGAACGCCGGCAGGCCGAGCGACGCGAAGGCGGCGACCGCGAACAGCCCGGCGTACCGCGGCGCGGGCCCGGCGAGACCGCCGTACTCGTCCATGTCGTAGCTGCCGGTGCGCTCGCCCATCACGCCGGCCAGCAGGAACAGCGCGCCGGTGATCAGCGCGTGGCTGACCATCTGGGTGACGGCGCCGGTCACCGCCACCTCCCGCGCCTGCCTCGTGCTCGTCGAGACCACGCCGGCGATGCCGACGGCCAGGACGATGTAGCCCATGTGGTTGACGGACGTGTAGGCGATCATCCGCTTGAGGTTGCGCTGGGCCAGGGCGACCAGCGCGCCGTAGAGCACCGACACGACGCCGATCACGATGATCACCGGCGCCCAGGCGCGCCAGTCGTCCGGCAGCATCGGCATCGCGATCCGCACGAACCCGTAGGTGCCCATCTTCAGCAGCACGCCGGCCAGCACCGCCGACCCGATCGCCGGCGCGTCGGTGTGCGCGGGCGGCAGCCAGGTGTGCACCGGGAACGTGGGTGTCTTGACCGCGAGCCCGAGCACGATCGCGGCCAGCACCAGGCCGCCGGCGGTGCCGCCGGCCAGCGCGGGATGCTGCGCGAGCTCGACCATGTCGAAGGTGTGCGGGTCCGCGGCGACGTACAGCCCGATGAACCCGGCCAGCAGGCTGAGCGAGCCGAGGAAGGTGTACAGGAAGAACTTCAGCGCCGACCGGGCGCGATCGCCGTGGCCCCACCCGGCGATGCAGAAGTACATCGCCACGATGGAGAGGTCGAAGAAGACGAAGAAGATGATGAGGTCCGCCGAGACGAACACCCCCAGCGAGACGCCCTCGAGGAACAGGAACAACGCGGCCTGCAGGCGTGGCCGGTCGCGCTCGCGCAGGGCGTAGACCGCGGCCGCGGCGAAGATGACGGTCGTCATCGCGACCAGCGGCAGCGACAGCCCGTCGACGCCGACGTGGTAGCTGGTCCCGACGCCGGGGATCCACGGCACCTGCTGCTCGTACGCCAGCTCGCCCGGCGCCGGCGTGTCGTAGCCGGCCCAGACGACGCCGACGAGCACCACCTCGACCAGGGTGGGCGCCAGGAACACCCAGCGGGCGGCCCGGTCGCCGACGGCCGGCACGGCCGCGAGGGCGGCCGCGACGAGCAGCGGAAGGAACACGATCAGCGAAAGCACGCTCACCTCACGATGATGAGGACGACGATCGCCGCGGCGAGCACGCACGCGGCCTGGATGTAGTACTGGTGCAGCAGCCCGGTCTGCGGACGGCGCGCCAGGCGGCCCAGCCGGCGCACGCCGGACGCGAGGCCCTCGACGGCGCCGTCCACCCCGCCCCGCTCGAGGGTCTCGGTGCGGTCGGCGAGCGCGACGCTCGCGGCCCCCGCGCCGGTGACCGACCGGTCGAGGGCGGCGTCGAAGGTGGCGGCGTGCCGCGCGAGCCACAGCGCGGGCGCCGTCCCGGCGCGCACGAATCCGCGATCGAGCACCCGGTCGTCGAAG